>JAYVKR010000305.1:0-6441 GCA_043768185.1 Flavobacterium sp. | reverse complement strand
ATATGTCAATTCTGGCGATTATATTGTAATGATTGTTGCAGGTCCAAATGCCAGAAAAGACTATCATTATAACGAAACCGAAGAACTTTTTTACCAACTCGAAGGCGAAATTACAGTAGTAATACAAGAAGAAGGAAAACGCAAAGAAATGAAAATGCAAGCTGGCGATATGTATTTGCATCCAGCCAAAACACCACATTCGCCAGTTCGTTCTGCCAATTCTATAGGTTTAGTGATTGAAAGAAAACGCGCAGGCAAAAAATTTACCGATGGTTTATTATGGTTTTGCGACAATTGTAATCATAAACTACACGAAGTATATTTTGAATTGCAAGACATTGAAAAAGATTTTCTACCACATTTCACGCATTTTTACAATTCTAAAAAACTAAGAACTTGCGAAAAATGTAACACCATAATGGAAACCGATCCAAGATTTATCGATAAAGACAAAGACTACGAATCATAAATTTTTTTAAACCATTAAAAAAGTTAAGTTCATTAAGCATTGTAAAACTTAATTCCCTTAACTTTCTTAATGGTTTAAAATAAAAAAACGTAATAATTTAATTTTTTAGAAGCCAATCCAGCCATACATTCCAAGTTTATAAAAAGAAATACTATTTTTCTAAGCCATAAAACGTGCTTCCGCTGGTCGCAGTTTTCTGTCAAGAAAAATTGGCATTTCTTTTCATAAAGCTTTCCATTACTCTCTGGGCTAAACCAAAATTCGTGAAATTATTAAACTCATTATAATTCGTGATAATTCGTGCAATTCGTGTAAAAAAACTATTTTTACCAAAAATTTACAATTCATAACTAAAAACATAAAAATGGCATCAATTGCACAACAATTCTCAATGACCGAAGCACTAAAAACTTTAGGAATTAAAGACATAAACGAAGGAACATCAACAGGACAAAACCATTTTTCTAACGGAGAAATCCTAGAAAGCTTTTCGCCAGTAGACGGACAACTTATTGCAAAAGTAAAAACATCAACACCAGCAGATTACGAAAAGGCAATGCAAGCTGCAACCCAAGCTTTCAAAACTTTCAAATTAATGCCAGCACCACAACGTGGCGAAATTGTACGTCAGTTTGGAGAAAAATTACGTAAAAATAAAGAAGCTTTAGGCAAACTAGTTTCTTACGAAATGGGAAAATCTTTGCAAGAAGGTTATGGCGAAGTACAAGAAATGATAGACATTTGCGATTTTGCTGTTGGTCTTTCACGTCAACTTCACGGCTTAACAATGCATTCAGAACGTCCAGGACACAGAATGTACGAGCAATACCATCCAATGGGAATTGTCGGAATTATTTCGGCATTTAATTTTCCAGTTGCCGTTTGGGCTTGGAACACAGCGTTGGCTTGGATTTGTGGTGACGTTTGTGTTTGGAAACCATCAGAAAAAACACCACTTTGTGGCATTGCTTGTCAAAACATAATTGCCGAAGTTATTAAAGAAAACAACCTTCCAGAAGGAATTTCTTGCTTAATAAATGGCGATTATAAAGTAGGCGAATTATTAACACAAGATAAAAGAGTTCCGTTAATTTCGGCTACAGGTTCAACTAGAATGGGTAAAATTGTGGCGCAAACAGTTGCTGGTCGTTTAGGAAAATCATTATTAGAATTGGGTGGAAATAACGCAATAATTGTTACACCAGATGCAGATGTAAAAATGACAGTAATCGGTGCTGTTTTTGGCGCTGTTGGAACCGCAGGACAACGTTGTACTTCAACACGTAGATTAATTATTCACGAAAGTATGTACGATAAAGTAAAAGATGCAATAATTTCGGCTTACGGACAATTAAAAATTGGAAATCCACTAGACGAAAACAATCATGTTGGTCCGCTTATAGATACGCACGCAGTAGAAATGTACAATAATGCTTTGCAAAAAGTAGTAGAACAAGGCGGAAAAATTTTAGTAGAAGGTGGCGTTCTTTCTGGTACAGGTTACGAAAGTGGTTGTTATGTAAAACCAGCCATTGCCGAAGCTAATAATTCATTCGAAATTGTACAACACGAAACCTTTGCACCAGTTTTATATTTATTAAAATATTCTGGCGATGTTCACAATGCAATTGAAGTTCAAAATGGTGTTGCTCAAGGATTATCATCAGCAATTATGACCAATAATCTGCGTGAAGCAGAAGCATTTTTATCAGTTGCAGGTTCAGATTGTGGCATTGCTAATGTAAACATTGGAACTTCTGGAGCAGAAATTGGTGGCGCATTTGGTGGCGAAAAAGAAACTGGTGGCGGAAGAGAATCTGGTTCTGATGCGTGGAAAATTTATATGCGTCGTCAAACCAATACTATCAATTATACTACTAGTTTGCCTTTGGCACAAGGAATAAAATTTGATTTGTAGTTTTTAAAGAGAAAAGAATAAAGAAAATAGAACAAAGAAAAAGCGTCCTGAAAAAATTTCGGAACGCTTTTTTATTTCGTAAATATCAAAGTATTAATTTCGTGTAATTCAAGTAAAAAAATCACTTAGTCTTCTTAACATACTGCGTTAAAATAACAATATGTTGATTTTCAACTCGACCTTCAATTTGTTCTACATTATCCCAAACTAGCTTAATATTATGAACCGCTGCGCCACGTTTTGCAGTAAAAGTTGCACCTTTCACATCTAAATCTTTTAGTAAAACTACCGAATCACCATCTAACAAAATATTTCCATTAGCATCTTTATGAATAATTTTTCCTTCTTCATCATCATCTTCGCCAGTTGCTTTTGCCCATTCTAACGCCTCTTCATCAAGATACATCTGTTCTAACAAATCGTGATTTTTTAACCTAGCTAACATTCTCCATGAAACTATTTGAACTGGAAGATTTTCATTCCACATACTCTCACTTAAACCATGCCAATCAGTAGCATTTGTAAATTCTGGATTGTTAATTTGATTTTTTAATTTTTGAGAAATTAAAATGCAATTTTCTGGAAGTAGTTCTGTTTTTGGTTCAACTAAATAAACCTCTAAATTCTCTGTACTTCCGCTAATTTCGCATTTACAATTGCTTCTATCATTTAATCTTTTTTCGGTAACAATACTCATTATAAATTGAACGAAGCACCAAGTTGAAATACAAATTGATTATTAAAACGCTCATAACCAACAGCATCTGTATTAAATTTTGCAAGTGGTATTCCAGCTTCGGTATAAATTCCGAAACCATTTGTAAAGAAATATCTTGCGCCGATATGAGCACCAAAATTTCTTAATCCTAAATCTAATCCTGGATATAAATCAAATTTATCACTAATATTTAAAACATTTCCAATATTAGCATTGAAACGTGCTTTTAAATCGAATCTATCTTTAAATTTTGGTTTCCCTAAAATAGTTGTTGTGTTCAACAAATACGACGTAGAAAATCCGTAAGAAATATTTTCACCAACTCCAAAATCACCTGTAGCTACAATGCCAGTTGCATTTTCTTGAAATGCAGCACCAACTTGAAACTTTTTATCACCTTTTCCTTTAAATGCCTGAGCATTAGCAAATCCAACAAACGCAAGCATTACTATAACAATTACTTTTTTCATATTTATTTTGTTTTAATTTCTGCAAATATAAGAAATCAATAACAATTGCAATTTCAATTGCAAAAGTCAATTTTATCCAAATTTTGTCATTCTGACGAAGGAAGAATAACATTACAAAAATCAACCTCAAAAATCAATCTCAAAAAACCGATTACTCCTAATTTTGTCATTCTGACGAATAAATAATCTCGTCTCTTACTCTTTTGTTATGTGATTCTTCGTGCCTCAGAATGAAGATTTTGTGGTTATTTCTATACACCAATTTTCACGATTTCCTCAATGCAATTTTGTCATTCTGACGAAGGAAGAATCACATTACAAAAATCAATCTCAAAAAATCAATTACACCTAATTTTGTCATTCTGACGAAGGAAGAATCACATTACAAAAATCAATCTCAAAAAACCAATTACTCCTAATTTTGTCATTCTGACGAAGAAAAAATCACATTACATAAATCAATTTAAAATTTAATTTATTAATCTCCCAACTTCAATCTTCCAACTCCCAACTTATAATCAATTCCGTCCTTTTTCGTCAAAGTACAATTCATTAAGTGGTTCACTTTGCCAAAATTCTTTAGAATTTATATCCATAATTGTAAGCTTACCTTTAAAAGCTGCGCCAGTATCAACATTCCAAACGCAAGCTTTTTTTACAGGAATTGTTTCTCCTATTCTGGTTGTTGGCGTATGTCCGATATATATTTCTTTATATAATGTAAGTCGTCTTGGGTAATAATCGCTAGACTTTTTTAAGTTTTCGTCTAATGATAATGCGGTTTCCCAAAGTGTTCTATCCCAACTGAAGAATCTTGGATAATATTCATAAGTAACGCCATTCATATTGGTAAAACCAGCATGAACAAACAACCTGTTTTTATCATCTAAATAATAAGGTTGTAACGATTTTAAAAATTCAATATGTTCTTTTTTTTTGGCATCAGAAACTTTGGCATAAGCCGTAACAGTTGCTTCTCCGCCATGATTGTACCATTGTAAATTGTCTTTGCTTTCGTTTAACCAATTAAGCAATAACTCATCGTGATTGCCTCTAATAAAAATACAGTTTTGCTTTTTACCTAAAGCTATTAAATAGTCTATCACTTGTGGCGATTGGCTCCAACCGTCTACATAATCTCCTAGAAATATTAAAGTATCAGTTGTAGTAACACAGGCACGTTCTATTATTTGATGTAAAGCTCTCAAACCTCCGTGAATGTCGCCAATTACTAATGTTCTATTCATTTTGTTCAATGATATTTTTACAAAGTTAAACAAAATTAATTTATAGTTTTTTTAAACTTATTTTTGGTATGTTTTGATTTAAAATATTTTTAGATTCCTATTTACTTTATAAATAAAATTGCGCAAAGTCAGGAAACATTTGCGTAGCTATTTTTTTTATAATGGTACTTCGAAGTCAAGAGACTTCGCAGAGCTGGGTTTTTTTATGCTATTAAACTACAACCACACGAAAAGATTCGTGTAAAAGCAGAGTAGTAATGTAGATTTTATAAACTCTCCATTAATCTTTTAAAGTAGGGTATTTGCCCTAAAATCACTGGGCTTATAAATATTGCTATACAAGTTACGTAAAACATCATAACATCCATAGATAGAGGAGCATTTTTACCCCAAATAATTCTTGAAAATATCGATAATACCACATAAATTAGTAAATTGAAAATAGAAAATAATAGAGGTTTGTGTAGCTTGATATTTCGAATATACTTAAACAATAGTAAATAAACTATTATAAAAGGTAAACCATAGAATAATATTCTCCAAAAATTCCATAAAGTAGCCGAATCAAAACTACCTTTAAAATCTAATGAATCAACGATAAAATAGAACAAAACTATTAAAAAACTATTTATAGTTTCAATTATAAATATGCTAACACATAATATTATAAATTTAATAATCTTATTCATTGTGTGCTTTTTTAATTAATTCTTGTCCTAGTTTTACCCTGTCTGCATAATTCTTGAAATTAAAAGACTTGCCACCGTTAAAGCTATCTTTCATTACTTCGTTAATTTCTGCTGGCCCAATTGTTTTTGCTACAGTTCCAGTAAACATTTCGTTAATGTTTGTAATTATTGCATTTATATCATTCCCTTTGTAACTGCTAATAAAATCTTGAACTTTTGACTGTTCAAACTCCACCATTTTGTTATCCAAATCGATTCCTGTCAATCCTTCAAATGATTGTTTTTTACCATTTGCATCAGTAAATCCTCCAGAAAGTTTGCCATCTGCCAATAGATCTTTCGCATTTTTCATATTATGGGAGAATAGAAACTTATTTCCAGCTTTTAGGAAAGATTCAGTATTATCCTTAATAACATTTAAATTAATTGATTCTGTAGCTCCAACAGCAAATATACCAGTAACTAATTCAGCTGCACCAAACCATTTAGAACCATAACCTTTAGCATCTGCCTGACTTTGAGCCCATCCGTAATAAGCATTTCTCTGATAAACAGATTGATATGCACTTGCATTTAAGTACTTTGTATTATATGTGGCTGCTGAATTAAATGATTTTTTATGATAAATCCCTGCATAAACATACCATTGCGAGGGTTTTATTCCATTTAATAAATTATGCAAAGTTGGTGGAACAGGTTCACGTCCATCGGGATCAGTTAAATTGATTGGATTTTGCAAGCAATAATTATAAGGCGAGGCAAAAGGCATTCTTTCCGCTAGTGGGTCTACACTTAACCAAATACTAAACTTAGGATCATAATATCTTGCGACAAAGTAACTTAAACCTGTGTCTTCATCTAGTTCTTTGGCAGAGAATCTGTACACATTATTATAGGATGAGTTATTTTGTGCTACCATTTCTTCGCCAA
>JAYVKR010000304.1:0-2569 GCA_043768185.1 Flavobacterium sp. | reverse complement strand
CCTGAAGGTGTTTTATATACGTTTTGGCTTTTAACACTTAGGGAGATAAGTAAAAAACAAATTATTTTTAAGTGTTTCATATGTTGTATTTTACATTTTTATAGGTATAGTTCTTTATTTTGAAAGCTTATTCAGGTTTATTTTCTCTATTTCGTTTATACATTTCATTCAAGCTTAAATTTTCTGCCTTAGAAATTTCATCTCTTTCACTAGAATTATTACTATTTCCATTACTACTAACTTTATTAATCACATTCTGATCTAAAATTTGCTGAAGTAAAGAAATGGTTTTTTCTTGAAGCTGTATCCGTTTATTTATTTTCCAATACCACATTATTAATTCACGAATTATGATAAAAATAATAACCTGAATAAATATGATAATTAACAATCCTACGATTATACTCCCAGTATCTATTTTGTCCATTTTTTATATAAATTTATTATTATCTTTTATTTCCAAAATGTCAATAACACGAAAGACTTGAAAACAAAAAAATATTTTTGTTTTTTTTTGAATTTTAGTCTACAACCAATTCATATTCGTTTCCATCATCATCAGTAGCTCTTAATTTACCGTAACCAATCCATTCTACATCAACATCAATTTCATTTCCTTCGGAATCGGTTAGTGTACCTTCACCATACTTTCCTTCAATATCGATATTGCCTGTTACTTCATTTCCATCATCATCGTAACCTGATACATCATAATTGTATTGGTAATTTCCAGATTCACCTGTTCTACTTTCGTATTCATATGTGGTATCTTCGTGGTAGGTTTCTTGTATTTCAGCTGTGCTATTAGGAACAAAATGATGGGGTGGAGTTTCACTTGTATTCTTACACGATAAAAAAGCGAATAGAACAATATAAAAGTAACATTTTTTCATAATATCAACTTATTAAATTATAAAAATTGCAATTCAGTATGTAACTTTAGTTTACATTAATTAATTGATTGTTATTTCAATAGTTATAGGAATATGATCGGATATTTCTTTGGCTTGTTTCATCGTTGCAAAGGATTTGTAAAAATGAATTACCTCTGGTTTTTTAATTGTTATTTTTGATGTTTTATACCAAATATTGTCAAATTCAGATGCTAAACAATTTTGCCCATCACATTCTTTTTTTAAGGATGTTTTCTGATTGACAAACACCGATTGATAGCCCATTTCCTTTAAAGGATTAAAAACGGTATGTGATTGAGGACAATTAAAATCACCCACAAAAAGTAAATTTAAATTGGGATATTCTTGAGGTAAAAATTTAAAATACTTGATTTCCGTTTCAGGTTGTTTACTTTTAGTTATGGCGTGAAAGTTGACTATCGTAAATTGTTTATCTTCAAATTCAAAAGTACAATAATAGGGTTCTCTATCTATTTCTAAATGGTACTTTTTCTCTAGCCATGCTTTGCCTATTTTTTTGACTTTTGCTGTTTTCCATAAAAAAGCGTAGCGTTCTGTTTTGTAAGCGGAGCTGCTCGTGGGGTCGCTAATCATATAATCCCATTGGCTGCCTTTACGGTTGAGTTCGTCTGCGAGTTTTGCAACGGTTTGTGCTCCACCAGAGCCAGCTACGACTTCTTGAATGGTTATTATGTCGTAGTCTTTTATAGTATAAGCAATGAATACTATTGTAGAATCTGATTTAGACATGCCAAGGTTTTCGAGATTCCAAGAAAGTAGTTTTACTTGCGAGTAGGATAAGGAGTAGAATAGAAGAAAAAATAGAATGTGTTTTATCATTTTATCACTCTTTAAATTAGTATCATTGGAGCTAATTTACAATTTAAAAAACCACAAGAGCAATTAAATTAATTATTCATGAAACTCAATATACCCAGAACCAACGAATAATCTCATAACATCACTGAATAATTGTAATGTCACTTTAACTCCTTCTTCATCTATACATTCTATAACTTGATATTCACTTCCATTAACTGTTTTGTCCTTTTCAATATTCCCAATCTTATAAAGTGTTTTAGCTTTGGCTGGATAGTATAAAACAACATTATTTGTGTGTTTTTCATTAAATACAACTGTTAAATCTATCTCTTTCCATTCACTAATTTTACCATCGGTTTTAGTTACATAAGTTGTGTATTTACGAACAAATGTTTCTTGAGCAAAGCATAAGTTAATACTTAAAAAAAATAAAATTGTAGTTGCTATTTTCATTATTAATATTCAAAAATTTCTTTCTCTATCAATAGGTGCGTCTAATATGCTGGCGCTGCTGCAGCTGTATCTATAGCGACTGTATCAATTGCATCCTCAGAATAATCATCAGTATTTATGGCTATTTCTTTAACTTTGTCTCCTATTTTATTTAAATAAAATGCAATGTCAAAATCCTTTTTAAGAATGTAAATAATAGGATTACTGGAATTCTCACTTGTTGTTATTATAATATTTTTATCACTTTTATAAACACTTGTATAAGAATTCTTGACGTATCCCTTTTTAAGTAAAGCATAATTAACCAGTTTTTTTTCAAAAACTTTTTGTACCGATTCAGCCTTTTCTTCTGCTTTTCCTAAAAGTGAAATACTATAGAC
>JAYVKR010000303.1:0-5674 GCA_043768185.1 Flavobacterium sp. | reverse complement strand
CATTGGTTTCTCCGCCTGTCGACAGAATAGTTGTGTTGCGTGTTCCGCCAAATGGCGAATTGTAGTTGTTGTATTCCAATGAAAAACCAAACTTTTTTTATTTAATTTAAAGATTAAAATATTGAAAATATAAAGATTTACCTCATTAAAATGATGATTTATATCTTTGATTTAGAATCATTTAATTATTAAATCTTTCAATTTCATAAATAAAAAAAGAGGCACTTTCGCACCTCTTTCAATATTGATTATTTTCTAATATTCAATTCTTTGATAATCTCACGATATCTGTTGATTTCTTTTTTCTTCAAGTAATCAAGAAGTGATCTTCTTTTTCCTACCAAAAGAACTAGAGAACGTTCAGTGTTGTAATCATGACGATTTTTTTTCAAATGCTCAGTTAAATGCGAAATTCTAAATGTGAACAATGCGATTTGACCTTCTGCAGAACCTGTATTTTCTGCTTTTCCTCCGTGTTTAGCGAAGATGTCTGTTTTAACTTCTTTAGTTAAGTACATGCTAATATTATTTTAATGATTATTATGTATTGAAATAAGTGTTTCTTAATTCGTGCGTAAAAGTATAAAAAAATACGATGTATGAAAGATTTATTACGATTTATTTTTAAAATAATTTGGCAATTTCGCTATTTACAAATTCTAAAAATCGTTCGTCAGCTTCTGTAAATGGATCAATTGTATGCGAATCGATATCTATTTGACCAATATTTTCGCCATCTACAAACAAAGGAACTACAATTTCAGATTTTACAGTAATGCTGCAAGCTATGTAATTGTCTTGTGCTGCAACATCTGGCACTACAAAGTTTTTATTAGAATTAGCTACTTGTCCGCATATTCCTTTTCCAAACGGAATAACTGTATGATCTGTTGGTGCGCCATAATAAGGTCCAAGATGTAAAGTTTTAGTTTCGTGATTGGCAAAATAAAATCCTACCCAATTATAATAAGGTACATTATTAGATAAAAAAGCACATATTTCCATTAATTTATCATGCACTGCTGGAATATCATTAATTAATATTTCAGTAATTTTGGGTTTTAAATCTTCAAAGTTCATTTTTAATAATTTTTATGCAAAAGTAATGATTGCATTTTCTTAGAATTATATAAATTTGTTAAAAATTAAATCTTGAAAAATTACTTAATAGAATACAAACCTTTCTTGCTTTTTTTGGCTAAGTTTTTTGTTGTCTATTTAATCTTGACAATTGCTTACCAAAGTTATTTATCACAATTTGATGAAAAGAAATATGAAGTTGATGGATTTACTAAATTGGTTGCCAATCAATCTGAATTTTTAATAAATTTATTTGATTCTTCGACCTATATAATGCCAAATTTAAAAGAAGCAAGTGTAAAAATATTTTTTCATAAAAAGTGGGTTGGTCGCATTATTGAAGGATGCAATGCCTTGAGTGTTATAATTTTATTTATAAGTTTTGTTATTGCTTTTACAGGAAAATTTAAAAAAACTGTAGTATTTATTTTACTTGGAAGTATTATAATTCACTTTTTTAATATTGTTAGAATTGCTTTGTTATGCGCTGCTTTATATTATTATCCACAGTATCAAGAAGTGCTTCATGGTGTAGTTTTTCCGTTGTTTATTTATGGAATTGTATTTTTATTATGGGTGATATGGGTTAATAAATTTTCTTTTTATGCTAAAAAATATTCTGAATAATAAAGTACAATTGTTTCTAATACTACTTCTAATTCTATTTCTAGTTGGAATTAGAGCATTTGAAGATGTTTTATTTTATGATCCTTTGTTGGGTTATTATAAAAGTGAATATACCAATTTGCCTTTGCCTAAAATTAGTCAAATTAAACTTTTTTTAAGTTTGGGTTTTCGTTATTATTTGAATTCGATGCTATCATTAGCTTTGCTTTATGTACTTTTTAAAGATTTTAAAATTGTAAAATTCGCAACTTTTTTATATATAATTTTAGGTTCTATTTTACTGATAAGTTTTGTATTTGTGTATCATTTTTTTGGAGAAGATAGTAAAATGACATTGTTTTATATTAGAAGATTTATAATTCAACCACTATTTTTAATGTTGTTTATTCCAGCATTTTATTATCAAAAGAAAGTGGTAAAATAGATTATAAAAATGGTTCGGTTAATTTATTTTTAAAAGAAAACAGTACCAATCCAACCCTTGATTTTGTTTGATATCTTCAGTTTGTTGATTTTTATAATTAATTTCATTTTAAGATTTTTCATCAATTTATTTTTTTGTTAATTAAATTTTATTGTATAAGACATTAATCATTTTTTTTTAATTTTCTAGATATAAAATTCGATAATGCAATTATTAACCAAAAATTCATTAAAAATTAGTAGTAGGTTTTTTAGTTTTTTGTAAAATGCTTTCATTAATTTGAGAGTATTTTTTTTATAAAACCTAAATAATGTTATTTATTCATTAAAAAATCATAAAAAATTTAAAGGCGTAAAAAATTATAGTTATTTTCACAAACTTAAAATTATTACTTTATGTTAGACTTCGATTGGAAACAATTATTTAACCCAGAATTTTATATATTACTTGAACTTGGTGGCATTAAAATAGGACTTTATGTGGTTTTATTTATAATTTTTGCAGAAACAGGTTTGCTAGCAGGATTTTTTCTTCCTGGTGATAGTTTGTTATTTCTTTGCGGAATTTACAGCGAATCTTTAATGAAAGAAGTAAGTTTAGGAAACGACTTTTTAAATGTTGTTTTATTAGCCAGTTTAGTTTCTGTAATGGGAATTGTTGGTAATATGGTAGGTTATTGGTTTGGATCTAAAAGTGGAAGCTATTTGTTTAAAAAAGAAGACGGATTTTTCTTTAAGAAAAAATACATTTATCAATCTAAAGAGTTTTTTGATAAATATGGTACAAAAGCAATAGTGTTTGCAAGATTTTTACCAATTTTTAGAACTTTTGCTCCAGTTATTGCAGGAATTGTAGAAATGGACAAAAAGAAATTTATGTTTTATAATATTTTGGGTTCTGTTTTATGGTCTTTTACAATGATCTTTTCTGGACATTATTTATATGAGTTGTTTTTAAAACAGTTTAATATTGACTTAAAACACTACATAGAATATATAATTATTGCTATAATTTTAATTACTACGTTTCCTGTTTTGATGAAGTTTTTAAGAAAGCCAAAAATAACTAAAGAGTAATTCTTTTAAATGTAAAAAAATCCGTCTCGTTATATAACTAGACGGATTTTTTATTATATTTTTTAAAATTAGTTAATTAATTCCATTTCTGTAGATATTCCCTCATTTATTGAAAACATAAATATTGGTGAGGCATTTTCTATAATAATTTTTTCTAAAAATATTCTTGAAGTTAATTCTCTATATAATTTTCCAAAAATTAGCCTTGAAGATTTCGTTGAAATAGTTACATTACTAGCATCTATTTTAACAGCTTCATTTTCTTTAACTATATTATTTATAAAATTATATACCTCTAAACTTTTTTCATCAGTAGCTATAACATTACCAAATTTTGATAAAACTAAATTTTTCATATGTATTTTTTTTCTTGGGATAATATTTCGGTAAAAAAATTATTAATTCCTGAAACTTCTGTTATTGGAATCTTAACATAAACAATAGTTCCCTTCCAATAACTTGATGCAAATATACTAACTTTTCCTTGAATATTTCTATAAATATATCCTTCGGAATGAATAATTAACTTTCCTTTAAGTCTTTTAACAATTTCATTTATAAGCCATAAGCCAGTACCACAATGTCCATTTTCTATTTTAGAAGTAATTTTTCTTTCAAAAGCTAATAGTAAAAGTTTATCATCAGATTTCTTATATTTCTTTTTCATTGTACTTATTATACCATCTGAAGTATCGACAGAAATAATTTCCACTTTTGATTTATTTCCTTCTGCCATTAAAATAGATTTATCATCATTTTCAGCATGATATAAAAAATTTGAAGAAATTTCAACTAAACATGTTTTTATGTAGTCAATAATTTCAAGATTTTTATCTTTATAATATTCATAAATTATGCCATAATACTTATTAGTTAAATCTTCTTTACTTTTTACAACCTCACGATTTATAGGATGAGGAGCTACAAAAAAATCATTTTTTTGAAGTGGTTTTATATTTGAAAAAATTCTATCAATATCTTTTTGTTCATAATATGCTTTTATCAAATCGTGTAAGTGAAATTTAGCAAAAAGTGTAGTTATTTCGTCGATATTTGCGTATGGATTATTCAAACATTTATTATCTAAACCATATGCTATAATTTTATAAATAACTAGTGATGTAATTGAGGTAAAGTCATTGTATTTAATTTTTATTTGAAAATTATGATTTTTGATTTCTTTATTTCGGTACTTAAAAATAAAATTCAATTTTAATATTAAACTACTGATATTATTTTCATCATATTTACCATTTATTCTTGTTACCATAATTATTTTTTAAACTCCTTTTTAAACTTTTTTATTAAGATGTCCTCATTAATTAAATTTCTGTCACAATCATTTTCATGAATTTCCAATAAATAATCTGAATAATTATGACAAATTTTAATAAGTTCTTCATTTAAAAAAAGGGAATTTTTTATGCATAATTCTTTTATTTTTGTTGAATATGAAATTAACTCATTTGGATGCATTTGAAGTTTATTTCTTATTTCTACAATTAATTCAAATAATTCACGACAACTGTTTGTGAAATGTTGAGCGTAATGCTTATTTTTTTCAGATTTAAACTCATCTCTTAATTTATAATAACGCTGAATAAAAAAAAGTAAAATTCCAATTAAAATTGTATTGGAGAAATTATTTTTGATTAAAAGCCAAAGTTCTTTTAGAAGAATTTCCATAAATTAATTTTGCCAAATATAATAAAAATCCGTCTCGTTATATGACTAGACGGATTTTTTATTTATTAAATCTAATTGTACTTCGTATATTTTACTTTGTACTTTAAAATTACATCATTCCTGGCATTCCTCCACCCATTGGGCTTCCACCAGCATTTTCTTCTTTAATTTCTATTAAAGCACATTCTGTAGTAAGAATCATTCCAGCAACCGAAGCTGCATTTTCTAACGCTACACGAGTTACTTTTTTAGGATCAATAATTCCAGCTTTTAGCATATCAACATATTCGTCAGTTTTTGCATTGTAACCAAAATTTCCTGTTCCTTCGGCAACTTTTGCAACTACAACTGAACCTTCTAAACCTGCATTTTCTACAATAGTTCTTAATGGCGATTCTATTGCACGAGAAATAATTTGTATTCCTGTAGCTTCATCTGAATTTTCTGCTTTTAGAGATGACAAAACTGCTTTTGCTCTTAACAATGCAACTCCACCACCAGCAACAATTCCTTCTTCTACAGCAGCACGAGTTGCATGTAAAGCATCGTCAACTCTGTCTTTTTTCTCTTTCATTTCTACTTCACTTGCTGCTCCAACATAAAGAACTGCAACTCCACCAGCCAATTTAGCCAAACGTTCTTGCAACTTTTCTTTATCATAGTCAGATGTTGTAGTTTCCATTTGAGATTTTATTTGGTTGACACGATTTTTAATCATATCTGCTTCTCCAGCACCATTTACAATTGTTGTATTGTCTTTATCAATAGTAACTTTTTCTGC
>JAYVKR010000302.1:0-4088 GCA_043768185.1 Flavobacterium sp. | reverse complement strand
AAATATAAAAACTGTTAATCAGAGTTCCGATAGCTATCGGAATTGGTTCGATTCAAAAATATAGCAATTTAAAAGTCTAGCAGAAATGTTAGACTTTTTGTATTATGCAGATATAATAAAGTCCGTTTACAAAGTGAACGGACTTAAATTTTTATAAAGTTGCAATAAATAAAATTTAAACTTTGTCTTTACTATTATTTATTAAAGTAGTTCTATAAAATTTTTAAAATAATAATTGTAAAATACTTTAAAAAACTAAGCTTCGTCTTTAGTGTTTTTGATTAATCCAATTCCTGAGACAAAAAACACAATTCCTAAAACTCCATAAATAATTAGCGATTTTACATTATTAACTTCGCTAGAAGGTTGAGAAAATAACATAGCGGTATAAATCATTCCGCCAATACCAAGTAAAGTTAGAATAAAACCAAAAGTACGTTTCATATTCATAATAATAATTTTAATAGTTAGAAATAAAGCAATTGCGTTTGCAAAGCAACATCAAAAGTATTTCTAACTGCATAAAATTATATTACACAATTAAAAAATTAAGTTGTAAAATTCTATTACAAATTTATGGTTTTGGCAATGGCGCACCAACTGCAACAGCACAAACGTGACCTTCTTGTCCGTGTGGCGGATTCATTCCTGGCGCAGTTACAACAGGAGTTGTTGGCGTACTTGTAGTTATAGTAGATTTTCCATCAGTATTAAAACTCATTGGCGAATTTGGAACTGTATTTGGTTGAGGTGAAGCTTGAACTTGTTGAACTGGCGACACAGAAGTACTAGCAACAGGAGCTTTTTTTACAGCAGAATTTAATGGCGCACCAACAGCAATTCCGCAAACGTGACCAGGTTGACCATGCGCAGGATTCATTCCTTTGGCAGTTGCAACTGGTTGTTGTACTTGTTGCACAGCAGTTGTAGTTTGTTGCATTGGCATACCCGAATTTTGTCTCATTATAGTATTTGGATTTGCTCCAGTTGCATCTGGTTGTATTGGCTGAACGATAGTATTAGTAGTTGCAACACTGTCAGTTGCAGCAGAAGCTGTAACTGTAGTTTCACTTTCTTCTGTAACTTCAGTGGCGTCTTTTTTACAAGAACTTAACGCCAACATACTTATAACCAATATTGCGACTAAATTTTTCATAATACTATTTTTAAGATTTCAAATATAGTTTTTTTTATGATTGGAATTTTATTGGGTTTGTTAAAAATGAAAAATGTAATATAAATTATATTTCTTCAATTCCTAGTAATTTTAAAAACTGAAAAGTTCCATCATACATTAAATTTGGTCTTGTAATATCTTCTTCATTACCATTTGGAACAAAAATAATCATTCCTTGTCTTGCTCTAGTTAATAAAACTCGATAGGAATTAATAAGATATTTTATAATTTCTTCGTTGTTTACAAATTGCCATTTCGTGCCTTTAAATTTTCTGAAATTCCATTTATTATCATTGTAAAATAAATCTCCATCCCAAGCTACACAAATCCAATCTAATTCTAATCCTTGAACATCAAATTCGGTTGCAACTTCCTCTAAAAAATAAGACGAACGAATATCATTTTCATCATTTAAAAACCAATTTGGCGCATCAATTTTAGCTTTTACATTTAATCCAAATGGTCTTAACCTGATTGCGCCTGACGAAGCTACAATTCCACTTCTTTCAGAACCTTTGGATTTGTTTTTTAACCATTTTTTTGCTGTAGCTAAATCTCGAGTAATTTTAATTGGATATTCTTTTTTAATAAAATTCAAATAAATATTTTGAGCTTTTATTACATCATTATTAATAATTTCTTGAATAAAGTCCGATAATTTTGCACTTCGAAATGACCTTAATGAAACTGACAAATGAAGTTCATCTTTTTTTGTAGCATTTCGATTTTTTAAAATTGTTAAAGCATTTTTATCTTTTATATAATTTCTATCTTCAATAATTTTTGAAGATAAATAAATATCCCAATCTTTAAATTTTTCTTCGAAAGGTCGAATCCATTCTTCTAATCCAGCTTCACCTGTATTAATTTCTTGTCCGCCACCAATTAAGCAAACAATGGTGCACCAAGTTTTATGCCTATCCATTACTTCTATAAGAAATTCAGGTTCAGATTTGTTAAAATTAGAAATACCTTTGTTTCTTTTCATGAACTTTGATGCCTGCTCTTTTGTCCAAGCACGTTGTGCTTCATCAAAAATGGTCACTTTTTCAATTGGCGCAGTTTGATCTTTAGTATATTCATCTCTAAAATGATGTATATTTTGAATAAAAGATTTTACTTCATTTTTAGCAGTATCTTTAGTAATATTTATATTATTTTCTTTTGCAGTTTTAATTTTGTCTCTTGTTAATGCTTCTTTAAGAACATCAACCAAAGGACCATTTCCAGAGAGAAAAACTGCGTGTTCTTCTTTTTCATAATTAGATCTTAAATTAGCAATATTTAATCCAGCTAATGTTTTACCTGCTCCAGGCACACCAGTTATAAAACAAATAGATTTTTTACTATTAAATTTTGAAAAATCAATAATATCTGAAATACAATTTGATGTTACAGATAAATTCTCTGCACCTGAATCACTTCTTGAAATTTCATCAACATTATGCTTTTTATATAATGCTGTTGCAGCTTCTATAATTGTTGGTGTTGGTTTATAAATAGAATTCTCCCAATATTTATAATCGATTTTTTCAAATCCTCTAAAATTTAATAGAGTTGTATTTATAACTTCATTTAAATTATTTGAGTTTGCACAAATTGTATCGTATAAATTATCAATACTTTTTTTATAAATATTATGGACTTCAAAAGCTTTATCTGCTATTAATATTGGAATAATAATTTTATTATGGGTTCCTTCGTGAAAATTATTTAAATCTAAACCATAATTAAACGCTTGATCCAAAGCATATTTATCATAAACTTCAGAACCAATTTTAAATTCTAAAACAAAAATGCAATTGTCAATAATTAAAATATTATCAACTTTTTTTCCCATTCTTGGTATGGTAAATTCAAAATAAATCTTTCCTTTAAATGATGATAATTGGTTTTTTAAAATTATAATTTGACTTTTCCAAGCATTTGATTGTTGAATTGAAAGTTTATTCAAATCATAATTTCCCGAAATTTTTCCATAAACAGTTTCTGAATTTTCAATAACAAATTCGTTAATGAAATTAGTGTAGTAAGCTCTATTCATCAAAAAAATCTTTGATGTTAACTTCTAATGCTTTTGCTATTCTTTCAAGAATTTCAATTGAAACATTTCGTTCTCCTTTTTCAATTGTAGGCAAATATGTTCTATCAATTTCAGATAAATTTGCTAATTTTTCTTGAGAAAGACCTTTT
Source organism: Flavobacterium sp. (assembly GCA_043768185.1). Taxonomy (GTDB): domain Bacteria; phylum Bacteroidota; class Bacteroidia; order Flavobacteriales; family Flavobacteriaceae; genus Flavobacterium. Next base: position 718 of record JAYVKR010000302.1, on the reverse strand, counting down.
AGTTTCCTGAATTCTTTGATTTTGTTACCAACTTTTTGCTTAATATCCATATAACAAATATTCTAAAATGTAGAGTATATTGCAACGGAGTATAGTCGGTATTTTTGTTGATTATCCTCTCTTCAACCAACCAGTAACGCTCATCCTTCTTTCATTAGTAACCAAAACCTCGTGAACCAATTCGTTACTTTTAAAAAAAACCGTCTTACCTTGCGTTGGCGAAATTCTTTGATCGTTATCTTTATTATGAATTAAAAGTTCGCCACCATCTTCTATTTTCCAACTGTCGTTTAAGTAGGAAATCATTGAGAATTGTCTGCTGGTATTGTCTTGAAATTGATCTAAATGTTTGCGGTAAAAACTTCCTTTTTCATACAATGAATAGTGAAATTCATAATCGGTAATTCCTGCAAAACATTCTTGGTTTAAATAAGAAATAAAAGCTTCAATTTTTTCGAAAAACTCATTTTCATATTGGTTGTTGTGCTTTTTATCCAACCAATAAATTACATCGTTTCGTATTGCGGTGTTGTGAATTAACTTATCTGCATTGCCTGTGCCTGCTGTGAGTAGCAAGTGTTTTGCATTTAGCGAAAGCAAATTTTCTTTTAAATTATTGGCCAATTCATCACTTATAAAATGATTTGCAATACCAACATTATTTTCTATATAACTTGCAATTAAAGTTTCAAAGCTGTTTTCCATTGTATAAACACAC
>JAYVKR010000301.1:0-3825 GCA_043768185.1 Flavobacterium sp. | reverse complement strand
GTTTTATTGGTATGTTGTTTTCTTTAACAAATTACAATCTAAGACCGATTTTTTTGTAAATAACATGAACAAAATTATAGGAAGTATTACTGGTTTAGTATCATTAGTTACACTAATTAATGTGTTGAAATATTATTGGAAATAATTTTTTTTAATGGCAAACTTTAAACCAGATAACGCTAATTTTTTTGAGAAAGTGTACACTATTGCAAGACAAATTCCCTATGGAAAAGTAACTTCTTATGGTGCAATTGCAAAACATCTTGGCGCAGACCGTTCTGCTAGAATGGTTGGTTGGGCAATGAATGCAAGTCATACTCTAGAAGATGTTCCTGCGCACAGAGTTGTAAATAGAAATGGATTATTGACTGGAAAAATGCACTTTGACGGAACTAATTTAATGCAACAACTCTTAGAAAATGAAGGTATTGTTGTGGTTGATAATCTAATACAAGATTTTGAGAAGGTTTTTTGGAATCCAGAAATGGATTTATAATAATTATAAATTTTTTTTAGTGATTTCAGCCAATCGAAGTAAATAATCTTCTAGTTTTTCGCCTTCATTCATCGGAATCATTTCTGCTGAACTTGTAAAGCTTTCAATTAGGTTAGTGTATTTTTCAAAAGTTTTTCTAAGCAATTCTTCATCTCTAGTTTCCCAATAGTAACCTTCATCAGTACAAGTAAAATTAGTTAAATATTTTTTACTTATATAATCTGTTAGTAAAATTAATTTTTTATGATTTTCATATCCAGAATATTGCGTTTTGGTTGCAACATAATAAATTAAATCTTCATTAATTACTTTATCAATTTGCATTACATTAAAATTAATCAATCCAGACATTCTTCCGTTAGATAAAAATGAAAAACAAAAAGGTTCAGATTTTGGTGGCGAAATCATAACTCCAAATAAATTTTCTGTGTCCACAATTTCTGAAAAAGAATTATTTTCAAATTCATTTTCAAAGACAAAATAGTTCCAATTATTTGCTTTTGCTACATCAACAACTTCTTCAATTAACGATTTTAAATCGTTTGCATTTTTTAAACTTCCTTTGTAATGAATTGATAATCCCATATTATATATTTTTACTATTATTTCCTAATTTAAAAAAAATTTACAAATAATTACAAAAAAGTTTTACTAAACTTTTCACCTTTCCAGTAATTGTATGACTTTTTATTAATGCTAATTTTCTTTAAAAAATCTTTTTGTACTAATTCTTCAATATCTGTTCTTGCTGTTTGGTTGGTAACACAAAAAATAGTTTCAACTTCTTTTATTGTAAAAAATCGATTACTATCTTCTTCAATCCAAAATAAAATTTGTGCTTGACGTTCATTAATATTAGAAATCTTTAAAAATTTTACATACTTATTTTCTTCTTTTTTCTTTTTAGATATATATAATTTTAAATCTTCAAATGCTTGTGTTAATACTTTTACTTGATAATGTATAAAATAACTAACATCCATTTCATCTATTTCTGTATAAATATATGCTTTTTCATATTGTGTTTTAGATTTTAAAATTACTCTAGAAATAGATAAATATTCGGTCAACCAATAACCATTTTTTAATAAATACCAATAAAATAGTGCTCTTGCAGTTCTACCGTTTCCATCAAAAAAAGGATGAATATATCCAATTAAAAAATGCAAAATAGAAGCTTTTACTATTGGATGAGTGAATTTTTCTACTGGATTATTATTAAAAAAATTACAAAAAAAGTTCATCAATTCTTTTAGTTCTAAAAATGGTGGTGGTGTATGAACAATTTCTCCTGTTATTTGATTCATTACTAAAACATCATTGGTGTTTCTAAATACTCCTATTTTTTCTTCTTCTAATGTATTTTCTGTAACTAATTTATGAATTTCAAATAATTTTTCTACAGTTATATCTTCTCCTTTATGATCACTTATGTATTGAATAGTTTTATAATTATTAAGTATCATTTGCTCTGATTTGTTTAAAGGTTTTTTACCTTTTCTAAGCATGTCTTTGGCTTTTACTCTAGTTGTTGTTGCGCCTTCAATCATAGATGAAAAAATAGATTCTTCCATCAAAGCATTTGTTAAATAGTTTTGTTTATCAATGTCGTTTAGTAATTGTTCTTTTTGAATTCCTGCACCAAAATTAAAATCTAAATAATGAAGTTTTTGCTGTAAATAATCATTTATACCATAATTTATAACTATTTTATTATTTGAAAATATTGAAAGTTTTTTTGAAATTAATTTTCGAGATAATTTAACTTCTTTCCATAGCTCTTCACTATTTCCTGCGTCGCCAAGATATTTTACTTTATTCCAATAAAGATATTCCGACTCAATTTTATGAAATAAATACTCGTTAGATGGAGAATCTCGCAATATAAGAATTGACTGATTTTCAGATGATCCAGTGTGGTAAATACTCATTATTTCCTAATATTATAAAAATTTACAAAAACAAATATACTAATTTATTCCCATTATTTCCTAATTTTATAAAAATTTACAAATAATTACATATTTGCTAACAAAACTTTATAATTTGTCCATTCAAAGTTTAAACTCCTAAACTTTCAAACCTTTAAACTTCTTACTATATTTGTAATCTAAAATCAGTCTTAATAAAGATTGTTTTGTAAACTTGCAATATAAATGAAATTAGATAGAAAAGAAATTCTTAAAGCATTAGAAACCATCACTATTGCTGGCGAAGGAAAAAATATGGTAGAAAGTGGCGCAGTAAAAAATGTGCTTATTTTTGGCGATGAAGTTACTGTAGATTTACTAATTGCAACACCAGCAATGCACATAAAAAAACGTGCCGAAGACGATATTCGTAAACTAATTCACGAACAATTCTCAGCCACAGCAATTGTGAAAGTAAATATTAAGGTAGAAGCTAAAGAAAATCCAAACGAAATAAAAGGTAAAGCAATTCCAGGAATTAAAAATATTATTGCCGTTGCATCTGGTAAAGGTGGTGTAGGCAAGTCAACCGTTACAGCAAATTTAGCAGTAACGCTTGCCAAAATGGGTTTTTCTGTCGGAATTTTAGATGCCGATATTTATGGTCCATCAATTCCAATAATGTTTGATGTAGAAACCGAAAAACCAATTTCGATTGTTGTAGACGGAAAATCTAAAATGAAACCTATAGAAAGTTACGAAGTAAAATTACTTTCTATTGGTTTTTTTACAGCACCAAGTCAAGCCGTAATTTGGCGTGGACCAATGGCTAGCAAAGCATTAAACCAAATGATTTTTGATGCCGATTGGGGAAATCTAGACTTTATGTTAATCGATTTGCCACCAGGAACAGGCGATATTCATCTTTCTATAATGCAATCGTTACCAATAACTGGCGCAGTTGTTGTAAGCACGCCACAAGCCGTTGCGCTTGCCGATGCAAAAAAAGGAGTTTCCATGTTTTTATCTGATGCAATCAACGTTCCAGTTCTGGGAATTATAGAAAATATGGCGTATTTCACACCAGAGGAATTACCTAAAAATAAATATTACATTTTTGGAAAAGAAGGCGCAAAAAATTTAGCATTAGATTTAGATGTTCCATTTCTTGGCGAAGTTCCACTTGTTCAAAGCATACGCGAAGCTGGAGATTATGGTCGTCCGGCAGCTATGCAAACAGGTTCAATAATAGAAACTGTTTTCGAAGAAATTACAAGAAATGTAGTGCAAGAAACCATCAACAGAAATCAAAATTTAGAACCAACCGAAGCCATAAAAATTACAACAATGGCAGGTTGCTCGGCAGTAAATAAAAAATAAATTAGCCTTTCTTCTTCTCTTACAGAGAAGATTGAAATA
>JAYVKR010000300.1:0-12970 GCA_043768185.1 Flavobacterium sp. | reverse complement strand
GATTGTAATGATAATCAAATTCAATATTTAGATAATGATAATGACGGTTTTGGTTCTACAACTATTGTAGCTTGTGGAGTTGCAAATAATATAGATTGTGATGATAATAATGCAGTTGTAAATTCTATATTTACTTATTATCAAGATGCTGATAATTATGGATTTGGTTCTAATATTATTTCAACTCAAGCATGTTCACAACCAGTTGGATATGTAACTAATAATTTAGATTGTAATGATAATCAAATTCAATATTTAGATAATGATAATGATGGTTTTGGTTCTACAACTATTGTAGCTTGTGGAGTTGCAAATAATATTGATTGTAATGATAATCAAATTTTATATTTAGATAATGATAATGACGGTTTTGGTTCTACAACAATTATAGCTTGTGGAGTTGCAAACAATACCGATTGCAATGATACTAATGCGTCTTTAAATAGTTCAATAACTTATTATCAAGATGCTGATAATGATGGATTTGGTTCTAATATTATTTCAACTCAAGCATGTTCACAACCAGTTGGTTATGTAACTAATAATTTAGATTGTAATGATAATCAAATTCAATATTTAGATAATGATAATGATGGATTAGGTTCTACAACTATTGTAGCTTGTGGAGTTGCAAATAATTTAGACTGTAATGATTTTAATGCTAATGCAAATTCAACTAATACTTATTATCAAGATGCTGATGGCGACGGTTTTGGAAACTTCAATGTTTCAATTACTTCATGTTCACCAGTTGCTGGATATGTAATTTCATCTACAGATTGTAATGATACTAAAGCAAATATAAACCCAAATGCAATAGATGTATGTTATGATGGATTGGATAATGATTGTAATGGTATAATTGACAACGTAGGAATGCCTGGAGGTTGTACTCCTAAAATTACTGTAGTACAATCTACTCAATGTGGAATTACTCTTGCAACAATTGATCAACTTGTATATGGAAATGCTGTTTCTGGTTCAAACGGTTACAGATTTAAAGTTACTAATTTAGTAACAAACCAAGTTCAAATTGTAGATAAAGTATTAAGAGTTTTTAGAATTACAGAACTACCAACTTATGCATTTAATACAACTTATAAAGTTGAAATTGCAGTTAAATTTAACAATGTATGGCAACCATTTTTTGGTAACCCTTGTACAGTAACAACACCTTCTCCAACTAGTAAAGTTCAAACTTCACAATGTGGAATAACAGTTGCTGCGTTAAATACAACAATTTTTGCAGATGCGGTACCTTTTTCTGTAGGATATAGATTTAGAATTACAAATACAGTAAATAATCAGGTATATGTATTAAATAAAGCATTAAGAGATTTTAATTTTGGATTAATAAATTCTACTTATGGAACAACATATAATGTAGAAGTAGCTGTAAAAAATACTACTGGAGAATATTCACAATATGGAACAATGTGCTCAATATCAACTCCTTCATTAGTTACTAAAATACAAACTTCTCAATGCGGAACTTCCATTAATGATTTTAGTACCGTAATTTATGCTAATAATGTTCCTTATGCAACTGGTTATAGATTTAAAATAATAAACACTTCTAATACAAGCCAACAATTTATTGTAGACAGAGTGATAAGAGAGTTTAGATTGGATTTATTTTCAGGAATACAATTTTCAACTGTTTATTCTGTAACTGTAGCTGTTAGAAATACAGATGGTACTTATTTACCTTATGGTCCAATATGTACTATTACAACTTCTGATCAAACTAGCACAAAAATTACAAGTGATACAGAATTTATAGATTCAAATTTTAATTCATCTATATCACCAAATCCATTTAATAATGAATTTAGTATACTATTAAATACTAAAACAGAAGAACTTGTTTTAATAGCAATTTATGATTTAACTGGTAGATTAATAGAAAATAAATCAATAATTTCTAGTGAATTAGAAAATCTCAAACTTGGTGCAACATTACCATCTGGAGTATATTCTGTAATAATTACAAAAGGCAACGTTACTAAAACAAATAGAATAATAAAACGATAGGAATCCCCAAATCTATCCTATTTAAAAGCCATCTTATTAATTTAAGGTGGTTTTTTTTTAAGCTGAAAATAAAAAAGTGGTTTAAATAAATTTCAACTTAAAAAATCAACAAATGAAATAGTTATAATTGTAAGTTTTTTACTTATTATGTTTTTAATTTATGTATTTAAACGATATTATATGTATTTAAACGATAAAATATTTTTTTATTGTAAACTTCTCTAGTACTTTTGTTAAGTCAAATTAATATAATAGTGTTTTTTTATAATTTAACACTATTAAAAATATTAAATCATAAACTAAACCCCAGAGTTATGAAAAATTTTACTTTATCAAAAATGTTTTTTTCAACAGTATTTTTTATACTGCTTTCTACAACATCTTTTTCTCAAACAGTTTTAAGTACTGAAAATCTTAATACAGGATTTGGTATTTGGACTCCAAACTCAAATGTTTCCATTTCTACTATTTCACCTTATGAAGGTTCTGGTTCTGCAGAATTTAAAGGAACTGCCAATGGTACAATGTCAACTCCTTTTACAGGAATTAATATTTTACCTTACAATAAAATAGATGTAAAATTCTTTTTAAAATGCACTAGCTGTGTTATTAATAATGCAATTACTTTAAGATATAGACCGAATACTTTGGCTGCTTATCAAACAATTAGAGTTTACACTTATGGTAATGATATAAAAGCAAATGGAACGAGTTATGCTTTTTATGCAACATTATATTCTACAAGTTCAACATTTAGTGCTGTAGGACAGTTTGAATTTTTATCTAGTATTACAACATCATCAACACCTAAAATTTATATTGATAAAGTTTCTATAATTGGAACTACATTTAATACTATAACAAATGGACCTGGTGGAGTTACTTCCAATTTAGAAACTTGGCTTAGAGCAGATATGGTAAATGGAACTGGTGTTGCAGCAGATAATACATTTGTAGATTCATGGCAAGATATTGGAAAAGGAAATGATGCTAATGTTATAGATGCAACAAATGCAACATTAACTAACAAGCCACTTTTTAAAAATACAGCATCAAGTAATATTAATTTTAATCCAGTAGTTTTATTTAATAATGATCCAGCAACATCTGTTACTGATTATACTGGGTTAATGAATAGAGCTGAATTAAATGCAACAGGAGGATTTTTCACTCAAGAACAATTTATTGTTATAATGAATGATACACCAAGTATTATAAGTAGTTCAACTACAAGTGTCGATTTATTTTGTGCACAAGGTTCATTAAATAATCCTTGGGATAATGATGGAACAGGTTTTGGATTTGGAAAATACTCTGTTCGTTTTGATAATGAAGTTATAAGTTTTTGTTTAAGTACAACATCAAGTGCTGGAACAGGAGTTCCTGTTAACTCAAGAGGTTATGGAGTTAATCATAATGGTACAGGAGTAAATTATAGTACATTAGGAATTTTAAGTTCAAGAAACAATATAACCGCAACAGGAAATCAATTATTTTTAAATGCCAATAGAATTGATAATCAAGAAGTTGGTGTGCCACAATTTTTAAACTCTAACAACAGAAGATTTTGGTTGGGTAGAAGTCAAATATATAGTGGAAGTTTTGGAGGAAGAATTGCAGAGGTAATAACATATTCTACAAGAAAAAACGACACTTCAGAAAGAAGAAGAATTGAAAGCTATTTAGCAATTAAATACGGAATAACATTAGGTATTAACGGAACTTCTATGAATTATGAAGATTCTAATGGAACTGTAATTTGGGATGCAACAGCAAATGCAGGTTACAATTTTGACATTGCTGGAATTGGTTTAGATAACGCATCTCAATTAAATCAAAAACAATCTAAAAGTATTAATCCTGTAGAAGTAATGACTATTGGTTTAACAGATATATTAACTACAAATACTGACAATACTAATACATTTGCAACCAACAAAAGTTTCCTTGTTTGGGGTTCTAATGGTGGAAATATGATCAATTCTGGTGCTCCAATAAATGTAGATTTAGGACCAACAACTATTACAACAATTACAGAAGTTGTTAATAGAAGATGGAAAGTAGTAGAAACTGGTGGCGATGTAGCTACAACTAGAGTTTCAGTACCAACAGTAGCTTTCGTAAGCGGTTTACCAGCTTTAGCAGCAACAGATGCTTACGTTATGGTTGTTGCTACTAATGCAACTTTTACTACAGGTGTTGAAACGGTTTTTATGTCTACCTTAGGGTCAGATCAAACCTTATTATATGATTTTGATGGAACTCGTTTTATAACTTTTGGAGTAGCACACAGAGCAACTAATCCGTTACACATAACTTTAGATGGAGTTGATGATTATGTTAGAATTGGTAATGCAAATGAATTAGGAAATAAATTTTCTATAATGACTTGGGTAAGACCAAATGGTTTAAATACTTTAGGAAATGAAAGAACAATTTTAGCTAAAACTTCTACTCTTAACGGTTATAAATTAGTTTTACAAAATGATAATAAAGTAAGAATGGAATGGACCGTTCTTGGAGTAACTTTTAGTTTAGTAACCAATACTGCAATACCAAATACTAAATGGCATAATATTGCTGTAACTTACGATACTGTTTTAAAAATATACATTGATGGAGTACTTGATATCTCAACTTCTATTTTAGTTCCACCATCTACATCTAATAGTTTATTTAGTATTGGAGCACAATATATAAATAAAACTACTATAAATAATCTTTGGAAAGGTGATATAGATGAATTAAGAATGTGGAGTGTTGTAGTTTCTCAAACAGAAATTCAATACATAATGAATCAAGAAATTTTAGAAATTACTGGTAACAACACAACTGGAACAATTATTCCAACTGCTATTACTAAAAATGATATTGCTGGTTTAAAATGGAATACATTATTTGCTTACTATTCAATGAACTCATATATAGGAACACACTTAGATGATGATTCATTAAATATTAATAGAGGAAGTTTAGTAATTCCTGATAAAATTTCAATAAATCCTCAAACTGCTCAAATGCCATATATAAGTGGAGTTAACGGAGCTTGGTCTTCAAATGCTAGTTGGACAAATGGTGCTGTACAAGATGTTCCTTATAGTTTATCAATTGTAGATAATGTTACACCAATTTCTTGGAACATTGTAAAAACCAATCATAATATTACATCAAATGGTAATAAAATTGTACTAGGTTTATACGTAGATTCTGCAATATTAAATGCAATAAACGACACTAAATTAGAAGTTTCTCATTATTTAAACCTTAACGGAAAAATAGATTTAGAAGGAAAATCTCAATTAATACAAACATTAAATAGCGATTTAAATCCATTAAGTTCAGGATCAATAGAAAGAGATCAACAAGGTACTAAAATATTCCATAATTATAATTATTGGTCATCTCCAGTTGGTACAATTAATAATTTTAGTAATAATAATGCTTATACAGTAGCTGGAGTTATGAAAGATGGAACAACAGCTACGCCACAAAATATTGTATGGACTGCAGGATTAAACGGAAGTCCTACTAGTCCAATAACATTAAGTACTTACTGGATTTTTAAATTCCAAAATTTAAATAATAGTTATGCAAACTGGCAATCTGTTGGTAACAATGGAAGTTTAAATCCTGGTCAAGGATATACATTAAAAGGTAGCGGTACAACTAATTCTAATCAAAATTATACATTTGTTGGAAAACCTAATAATGGTTTAATAACTTCAACTGTTGCTGCTAATAATTTAAATTTAAGTGGTAATCCTTATTCTTCTTCAATAGATTCTAATGCATTTATAACTGCCAATACAGCATCATTAACAGGAACATTATATTTTTGGGAACATTATTCAACTAATAATACACATTCACTTGCTAATTATCAAGGTGGTTATGCAACTAGAACTTTAGTAGGTGGAACTCCACCTGTTGCTCCAGCTTTAATTAGTGGTTTGGGTAGTAGCTCTAAAATTCCAAGTAGATATATTCCAGTTGGTCAAGGATTTTTTGTTGTAGGTTCTACTACAGGTGGAACAATTACTTTTAACAATGATCAAAGAGCTTTTATTAAAGAAGATAATGCCAATTCATATACATTATTTAAAAACAATAATGCAACAGTTAGTGCAGATCATTTTATTAATAATGCAAATGATAACATAATAGAAGATACTTTTATAAAAATTAGACTTGGTTTTACATCAAAAGAAGAATACCACAGACAAATTTTATTAGGATTTATGAATGAAAACGCCACTAGCGGATTAGATAAAGGTTATGATGCTCCTTTATTCGAAAATAATCCAAGTGATATGTATTTTTTAAACAACGGAACAAAATTAAATATTTCTGGTGAAGCAACTTTTAATGTAAATAATATATATCCAATAGGTATAAAATCTAATACAGCTGGTCAAGTTAAATTTATGATAGACGCTGTTGAAAATTTAGATTCAAACCAACAATTGTTTATACATGATAACACCAACGACAGTTATAATGAAATTACATCAAATATGTTTACTGTAGAAGTTCCTAATGGTGTAACTGATAACAGATTTAGTTTAAGATTTATTAATCTAAATGCTTTATCAAACAATAACTTTAACTTAATTAACGGAATAACAATTGCATACACAAACAGTAATAATATTTTAAATATTAAAAATAATATTGTTGATACTACTGTACAATCAATTTCACTTTTCAATATGTTAGGACAAGGTATTGCAACTTTTGATGTAAAAGATCAAAGCCAAAATAATATTGCTCTTCCAATTAAAACAATTAGTTCTGGAACTTATATTGTAAAGATTAAAACAGATAAAGGAGATACTAGCAGAAAAATCATTTTTAATTAGGGTTTAAATAATTGATTTGACATTAAAACCACGCTTTTGGCGTGGTTTTTTTATGCAAATAAAGGAACTGATTTTAACACCTAAATTTTTATTTAAATTTTTAGTTTACATAGGAAGCACGTAAATTAAATTATAGTTAGAAATAATTTTTATTATACATACCACAAAAAAAATACATTAATGAACATTTTTTTTAAAGAATTAATACAAAACAACTTTCTTAACTAATAATAAACTAAAATTATAAAATTTAATAAATAATTTGTAGAACTAATACTATCAAGAAATATATTTACATACAATTTTATGTAGCTTAAATCTTATCTAAAATATTTTATTTGCACTTAATCGATTATTTATGTATTTAATCTGATATTTATGCTCTTCATCCGATATTTGAGTTTACATTTGTGTCGTAAAAACCTACATAATACCCTAATATTATGAAACAAATGAAAAACAAACTTTTTTTAAAAAATATATTATATTTAGTATTTATATTTTTAATAAATTTTACAGCTCAAGCCCAAACACCAGAAATAAATGTAATGGGAAATGCAATTTCTATTGCAGATAATGATACTTCGCCTTCATTAAATGATTGGACAGATTTTGGTCTAACAACTTTATCAATAAATAGTTCGTTCACCTTTACAATTCAAAATACCGGCACAGGAATTTTAAATTTAGATGCTATAACTTTTACTGGAGTTAATGCTTCCGAATTCTCAGTTACAACTGCTCCAAGTGCAACTGTAGTAGCTGGAGGACAAACCACATTTGTTATAAAACTTTCTCCACTAAGTGTAGGAATTAAAACTGCCATGTTTTCTATTGTTAATAATGATGGTAATGAAAATCCATATAATTTTAATTTATCTGGAGTTGGGGTAAATCCAGAGATTGATATTCTTGGTAATTTAATTTCAATAACAGATGGAAATACAGTTCCAACTTTAACTAATTTTACCGATTTTGGAGCTACAAATATAGGATTAACCGCTACAAGAACTTTTACGTTACAAAATAATGGAACAGGAAATTTATCTATTGGTGCAATAACATTTTCTGGTGCAAATGCAAGTGAATTTACAATTACTACTGCACCTTTAAATATAGTTGCCAATGCATCTTCTACAACATTTATAGTTACATTTAATCCTTTAGCAATAGGTTTAAGAACAGCAGAAATAAATATTATTAATAATGATAGTAACGAAAATCCATATAATTTTTCAATTCAAGGTAATGCAATTAATCCAGAAATAAATATTCTAGGTAATGCAATTTCTATTGTAGATGGAGATACCACACCTTCATTAACAGATTTTACTGATTTTAATTCTGTAAGTGTTGGATTTTCTACTAATAGAACTTTTAATATTCAAAATACAGGAACAACAAACTTAAATTTAGGAGCAATTACTATTTCTGGAGCTAATGCTGCAGATTTTATACTAACACTATCACCAACATCTATCTTAATTCCTGGTGCATCTACAACTTTTACTGTTGTATTTTATCCTTTGGCTTATGGAACAAGGACTGCAACAATATCTATTGCTAATAACGATAGTAATGAAAATCCGTATGACTTTTCTGTAAAAGGAACTGGAGTATCACCCGAAATAAACTTATTAGGAAATGCAACAAGTATATCAGATGGAGATACTTCTCCAGTTGTAACAGATTGGACCGATTTTGGAAATACAAATACCGGAACAACAATTACAAGAACTTTTACTATCCAAAATACAGCTGCTTTTCCATTATCTATTGGAGCAATTACTTTTTCTGGTATCAATGCTACAGAATTTACTGTAACAACATTACCATCTGCAACTGTTAATGCTGGTAGTTCAACAACTTTTGTAGTTTCATTTAATCCATCTGCAATAGGTTTAAGAACAGCTACACTTTCTATAGTTAATAATGATAGTAACGAAAATCCTTATGATTTTTCAATTCAAGGAACTGGTTTAGCTCCAGAAATTAATCTTCTTGGAAATAATGTAAACATCATTGATGGTGATGCAACTCCTTCAATTACAGATTGGACCGATTTTACATCTACAAATATTGGTACAATTATAACTAGAACTTTTACAATACAAAATACAGGAACAGCTACATTAAATATAGGAGCAATAAGTTTTTCTGGAACAAATGCAAGTGAATTTACAATTAGTACTTTACCAGCATCAACTGTATTATCTGGAAGTTCTACAACATTTATTGTTTCTTTTAGTCCAACTGCATCAGGAATAAGAACGGCAACACTTTCTATTTTAAATAACGATAGTAATGAAAACCCTTATGATTTTGCAATTCAAGGAACAGGAATTGAATCTGAAATAAATATTCAAGGAAATGCAATAAACATTGTAGATGGAGATACAACTCCAAATTCAACAGATTGGACAGATTTTGGCTCTACCAACGTTAGTACAACAGTAACAAGAACTTTTACAATTCAAAATTCTGGAACAGCTGCTTTATCTATTGGAACAATTACATTTTCTGGTTTAAATGCTACAGATTTTACAGTAACTACTTTACCTTTGGCATCAGTTGCTGTTGGTGGTTCAACAACATTTGTAGTTAGCTTTAATCCTTCTGGATTAGGAATTAGAACTGCTTCAATTTCAATAATTAATAATGATATAAATGAAAATCCTTATGATTTTACAATTCAAGGTAACGGAATTTTACCAGAAATAAATATACAAGGAAACGCCATTACAATTTTAGATGGAGATATAACACCATCAATAACAGATTGGTCAGATTTTGGATCATCTAATATTGGAACTGCAACAACAAGAACTTTTACAATTCAAAATCTTGGAACAGCAGATTTAACAATTGGAGCAATAACATTTTTAGGAACCAATGCAGCAGAATTTACAATTACAAGTGTTCCAAATGCTATAGTAATTGCTGGTGGTACAACTACATTTACAGTAAGCTTTAATCCTACTTCTTTAGGTTTAAGAACAGCTACAATTTCAATTGTTACAAACGATAGTAATGAAAATCCTTATAATTTTTCGATTCAAGGTACAGGAAATACTCCAGAAATAAATGTTATTGGAAATTCAATTAGTATTACAAACGGAGATTTAACTCCAACAACAATTGATTTTACAGATTTAGGATCTTCAAATGTTGGAACAACACTATCTCAAACTTTTACTATTCAAAACATTGGAAACTCAAGCTTAACAATTGGTGCAATCTCATTTTCTGGAATTAATGCTTCAGATTTTACAATTTCTTCACTTCCATCCACATTAGTATTAGCAGGAGCAACTACAACATTTACTGTTGCATTTAATCCATCTTTAAACGGAATTAGAACTGCTACAATAAGTATTATAAATAACGATTTAGACGAAAATCCGTATTCATTCTCCATTCAAGGTCTAGGAATTGCTCCTGAAATTGATATTCAAGGAAATGCACTATCAATTAGTGATGGAGACACAACACCTGTAGCTACAGATTGGACAAATTTTGAAACTTTATCTACTAGAACGTTCACAATATTTAATACTGGAAATCAGTCAATGAGCATTGGATCTATTTCAATAAGTGGAGCAAACGCAACAGAATTTTCAATAGCAACATTACCATCATCCACTCTTGCTGCTGGAACTTCAACTACATTTGTTGTAAAATTTTCTCCAACATCACTAGGATTAAAAAATGCAATTATTAGTGTAATAAATAATGATGCAAACGAAAATCCTTACGACTTTGCAATAGCTGCAACTGGAATAACACAAGAAATAGACATTAAAGGAAATGCAACAACAATTGCAACTGGAGATACATCTCCAGCAACTACAGATTGGACAGATTACAGTACAGTTGCCAATTCTAGAACATTTACAATTTTCAATACAGGAACATTGCCATTAAATCTAGGAGCAATTTCTATAACTGGTTTAAATGCCTCTGAATTTACAATTACCTCATCTCCTACTCCAATTATTGCAGGAAATGGTTTTACAACTATAACAGTTACATTTATACCTATCTCTAATGGAGTAAAAAACGCAACACTTTCTATTGCAAATAATGACAGTAATGAAAACCCTTATACTTTTGCAATTAGAGCAACAGCAAATGTTCCATTAATGAACATTAAAGGTAATAATACTATAATTACTGATGGCGACATAACTCCTTCATTATTAGACAGAACAGATTTTAATATAACAAATATTAATTCAGTAATTACACGAACGTACACTATTGAAAATTTAGGAACGATGAATCTAAATTTAACAGGAACACCATTAGTAACTATAACTGGTAGTCCAGAATTTACTGTTTTAGTTGTTCCTTCATCAACAATTACTGGAAATAATACAACTTCATTTGTAATAAGATTTAATCCTTTAACAATTGGATTATACAGTGCCGATATTTCCATTGCAAATAATGATCCTCTTGCAGGAAAAAATCCTTACACTTTTAGAGTTATAGGTCAGGCAGTACAAGTTTTTACTGATTCTGATGGTGATACCGTTTTTAATAATGTAGATTCTGATGATGATAACGATGGTATTCCAGATAATATAGAACAAAGTTATAACTCTGGATCTTTAATAACCAACAAAGTTGATGTTGCAATTTTAAATGAATCTTTTGGAGCAGGACAAACAAGATCATTTATTAATGCCAATGTTCCAACAGCCACTACAACTTATTGCTATGAAGATGGAACAACATTTCCAGAAACATGTAGTTTATACCCAACTAGTGCCGCAATTAACGACGGCGAATATGTTGTTTATTATATTGCTGGTGTTGCCGCAAATAATGTTTCTTTTGCAACTTGGTACCAAGGATTAGATCATACTCCTAGTGATGTTGATGGAAAAATGGCAATTTTTAATGCCTCAAATAGTTTAACCGAAGAGTTTTATAGAACGACATTACAAGGAGTAATTCCAAATGCTACTTTAAAATATAGCTTTTGGGTAATAAATTTAATTAAATCTGATGCACCAGGAGCATCGTTAACTGTAAAACCAGACATAACTGTAGAATTTAGAGATTCTAATAATGTATTGATTAGTACAATTACAACCGGACTTATTCCTGTTACAAATGCTGCATCTGTACCAAATGGTGATTGGTATAACTTTACAGCTACATTTATTCCAACAACATCTGATATAAATGTGGTTTTTAGAAATAATCAGCCAGGCGGAAATGGAAATGATTTAGCAATTGATGATATTTTAATTACTCAAAGTTTAAACGACACAGACCAAGATGGTGTTGCAGATGTATTAGATTTAGACTGCGATAACGATGGTATTGGTGATATAATTGAAGATGGTTGGGAAGTTTATAGTAACGGTAAAGACACCATGGACTTAAGTGCTACAACTTGGGTAGATTTTAATGGAAATGGTTGGAGTGATGCATCAGAAGCTTATTATGCAACTTCATTACCAAAAAATTATGATAACGATACTTCACCAAATTATATCGATTTAGATTCAGATAATGATGCCATTTTTGATGTTGATGAAGCAGGTTTATTAAATGGTGATGGTGACGTAAATGGTGATGGTTTAGGTGAAGGAACAGACATTGATAAAGACGGAATTTTATCCTCTTTTGATGCTTATGTTGGGTTTGGAAATACTACTAAACCATTACCAATAAATACTTTGTCAACAGGTAATTATGATTTTATAAAATTAATATCTAATGCTAATGGTGTTTTAGACATCACAAAAACACTCTATAATAATCTAGATACAAATTTTGATGGAAAAATTGATACAACTACAGATGTTGATAAAGATGGACTTATAGATTTATTTGACACCAATACAAACTATTTTGGATCTCCAAGAAATATAGAAAAAAAACTGTATCTTGAATTTGATGGAAGAAACGATTACGGAGAAGCAGCATCAGTAATTAGCGGATTATCAACAGCATCTATAATGGCTTGGATAGATTTAAACAGTAATTTTAATGCTACAGGTGTAATTTTTGGACAAGATAAATTTCAACTGCGTGTAAACGCTTCCAATAATCTTGAAGTT
>JAYVKR010000299.1:0-4415 GCA_043768185.1 Flavobacterium sp. | reverse complement strand
TTGTGTTTTAACAGTTCCTAGCGGAATTTCAAGTTCGTCTGAAGCTTCTTGTTGTGTATAACCTTGAAAAAATAATAATTCAATAAGTTGTATACATTTGGGCTTCAATTTTTGAACAAATTCTTTAATTCCAATAGTATCGATCCTATTTGTTAACTTGTTACTGTCATCTAACAGATGTACGAAATTATCTGCCGATAGGTTTTTTTGACTGTTGTTAAAACCCTTGGAACGAAGTTTATCAATTGCAGTATTTCTAGCAATATTTAAAATCCAAGTGTAAAAACGTCCTTTAGATTCGTTATAAGATTCAATGTTTTTCCATATTTTTACAAATACTTCTTGCAAAACATCTTCGGCTTCTTCTTGTTCTCTTATTAAGTTGGTAATTACTGTAAAAAGACTTTTATGGTACATATTGTACAACGTGGTAAACGCTTTATCGTCTTTTTTTAAAATTAAGGGTAAAATGTCTTCTTGTGTCATAAGTTGTTACTGTGTTTCAAAATTAGTTATTTTTTAAAGAGTAAAAGTATTTACGTAATAATTATTTTGTTGGTTTTAATTAATACGTAAATTTTAACAATTTATTAATTACAGCAGTTACATCTTTACAGTTTTTAATTACGTAATTTTGTTATCTAAAACTATTTTATGAAATTTAAATCGCTACTATTCATTTTTTTATTTGCATTTATAAGTTGTAATAATCAAGCTCAAACATCATCAAAATCTAATAAAAATGAAAAATTATCTGAAAAAATTATGACAAAAGAAACCATTTATCAATTTAAAGTTAAAGATTTAGAAGGAAATGAATTTGATTTTTCTACCTTAAAGGGAAAGAAAATTCTAATTGTAAATACTGCATCTAAATGTGGTTTAACGCCACAATATGCCGAATTAGAAAAACTCTATAAAAACTATAGTTCAAAAGATTTTGTAGTTGTAGGTTTTCCTGCCAACAATTTTGGGTCACAAGAACCAGGAACAGATAGTGAAATTGGAGCATTTTGTCAAAAAAACTATGGAGTTACATTCCCAATGATGAGTAAAGTTTCTGTTAAAGGAAATGATATGTGCGATTTGTATAAATTTTTAACTCAAAAATCTAAAAACGGATTACAAGACAGCGATGTAGAATGGAATTTTCAAAAATATTTAATTAACGAAAAAGGCGAGCTAGAAATGGTAATTGCACCCAATGTTACTCCAATGAGCGAAGAAATTGTAAGTTGGATAAAAGCTTAATTGTAATTCCTAAATTATAGAAAATCCTGTTGCAAATTGTAATAGGATTTTTTGTTTTATGCAACTTCTTAAAATTCATAATTTTTATTTACTTTTACACACCAAACGCAACACTTCATTTATGAGTCAAAAAACATTGCTCACTTCTAAAGAAGTTACTATTATTTTGCATCGTTTGGCTTGTCAGTTAATCGAAAAACACCTTGATTTTTCTAATACAATTTTAATTGGACTGCAACCAAGAGGAAAATTTTTGGCACAAAGAATAAAAAATATTTTACAAAACGAATATAAAGTAAACAATATTCATTTAGGATTTTTAGACATTACTTTTTTTAGAGACGATTTTAGAAGAGGCGAAAAATCATTAGAAGCCAATAAAACCGAAATTAATTTTATTGTAGAAGATAAAAAAGTAGTTTTTATAGACGATGTTCTTTACACAGGACGAAGTATAAACGCAGCATTATCGGCAATTCAATCCTTTGGAAGACCATTAGAAATTGAGCTTTTAGTTTTAATAGATAGACGATTTAGTAGACATTTACCAATTCAACCAGATTATAGAGGAAGACAAGTTGATGCCATAAACAACGATAAAGTAAAAGTGTGTTGGCAAGAAAACGATGGCGAAGATGCAGTTTATTTAGTGTCTAATAATTTACAACCTTCAACCTAGAAAAAATGACAGAACTTTCAGTGAACCATTTATTAGGAATAAAATACCTTCTGCCAGAAGACATTCAACTCATTTTTAAAACTGCAGATCATTTTAAGGAAGTTATAAATCGTCCAATAAAAAAAGTTCCTTCGCTTAGAGATATTACCATTGCCAATATTTTTTTCGAGAACAGTACACGAACCAAACTTTCATTTGAATTGGCACAAAAACGCCTTTCGGCAGATGTTATAAGTTTTTCTGCAGCACAATCATCTGTTAAAAAAGGCGAAACATTAATTGATACTGTAAACAATATTTTGGCAATGAAAGTTGACATGGTTGTAATGCGTCATGACAATCCAGGTTCGGCCTATTTTCTTTCTCAAAACGTAAAAGCAAGTATAATAAATGCTGGCGATGGTGCACACGAACATCCAACACAAGCATTATTAGACAGTTATTCTATAAAAGAAAAACTAGGTGAAGTTGCTGGAAAAAAAGTGGTTATTGTTGGCGATGTATTGCATTCTAGAGTAGCACTTTCTAATATTTATGCTTTGCAAATGCAAGGTGCAGAAGTTAAAGTATGCGGACCAAAAACTTTAATACCAAAATACATTGAAAGTCTTGGCGTTACGGTAGAATCTAATCTTAGAAAAGCTTTAGAATGGTGCGATGTTGCCAATATGTTACGAGTACAAAACGAACGTATGGATGTAAATTATTTTCCATCAACAAGAGAATATGCACAACAATTTGGTGTTGACAAAGCATTGCTAGATTCATTAAATAAAGAAATTGTAATAATGCATCCTGGACCAATAAATAGAGGAGTAGAAATTACATCAGATGTTGCAGATTCTAGTCAATCTGTAATTTTAGACCAAGTAGAAAACGGAGTTGCAATTAGAATGGCGGTAATATATTTATTGGCATCTAAAATTAAACAGTAAATGAAAATAGAAAACAAAGATAAAACCACAATTATAAAAAATACAACTTCAGATATTAATTCTTTTATAGAATATATAACTACTGAACTAGTCAATTTCAAATCTCAAAACCTAATTATTGATTTAACTACAACTGATATAACTGTAAAAGACATTAAACTATTTGCAGAAGCATCTAAAACTCACAAAAAAAACAAAAAATCATTTGTAATTGTTGCCAATGATATAGATTATAATGCAGTTCCAACTAAAATTTCTGTTGTGCCATCAATTCAAGAAGCCAATGATTTAATAGAAATGGAAGAAATAGAACGCGATTTAGGATTTTAAAACTCAATTAATTATGATGCTTTCCAACAAAGTTAAATTATACATATACGTTGTATTCTTATTTATTTTCACGTTTTTATTTACAAGTAGATTATTTACTGCCTTTAAAACCAATCAGTTCGATTATTTAAAATTAGCCATCAATGCGTTAATATTAGTTTTGTCTATCATTCAAATTTTGCGTTACAGTAAAAAAGTTAATTCAACTATAGACAAAGATAATAACGCAACATAAACAATGAAACTCACCATTCTTGGCTGTTATGCCGCAACACCACGAACAATTTCCAACCCAACAGCACAAGTATTAGAAATAAAAAATAAAGTTTTTTTAATAGATTGTGCCGAAGGAACTCAAGTGCAATTGCGAAAAAGCAAAGTCAAATTTTCTAAAATAAGTCATATTTTTATTTCGCACCTTCACGGCGATCATTTTTATGGCTTGGTAGGATTAATTTCTACCTTTATGTTACTCAATCGCGAGAATGATTTACACGTTTTTGGACCCAAAGGCATTAAAGAAATTATACTTCTTCAACTAAAATACTCAGGTTCTTATACTGGTTATCAATTATTTTTTCACGAATTAGAATCTAAAAACTCTGAGGTTATTTTTGAAGACGAAACCGTTTTGGTAAAAACAATTCCACTTTCGCATCGCATTTACACCAACGGTTATCTATTTCAAGAAAAAAATACGCTAAGAAAAGTAGATATAAATAAGGTAGAACACTATAAAATAGACAAAGTATATTACAACAAAATTAAAAATGGTGGCGATATCACATTAGAAAACGGAACCATAATTCCCAATTCCGAGTTAAGTTTTCCGCCGCAACCCAATAAAACCTATGCTTTTTGTAGCGATACCATTTACAACGAAGCCATAATTCCAATAATTCAAAACGTAGATGTACTTTATCACGAAAGCACTTTTTTAGAGTCAGAAGCGCATCTTGCCACCAAAACCATGCATTGTACAGCCATTCAAGCTGCCACAATTGCAGCCAAAGCCAACGTAAAAAATCTAATTTTAGGACATTTTTCAACACGTTATGGCGATATAGAATTGTTTAAACAACAAGCACAAACCGTTTTCGAGAATACTCAAATTGCCGATGATGGTAAAGAATTTAATTTCTAGAAGCAAATGGCTTGGTCTTTATTTATCTACCATTTTCCAGCTTTCCTTCCAATCTTTTTTCATTTACCTTGGGTTT
>JAYVKR010000298.1:0-3371 GCA_043768185.1 Flavobacterium sp. | reverse complement strand
TAAAATCAGAATTAAAAAAAACAATTCCAACTGCCAATAATGCAGCAACACCAGAAAACTTAAACCAAAACGGAATAACTCTTCTTTTTTTCTTTTCTTGCAATTTTTCTTTAATGTTTTCCCAAGCAATTTCGTTTGGTTCCACTTCAAAGTTTGTAAATTTATCTTGAAAGAGATGTTCTATATTTTTTCTTTCGTTCATTTGGAAAAAGGTATTTTAGAATTACCTGTATTATGTTCTATTTTTTCTTTTAAAATAACTTTGGCTCTAGATAAGTTAGATTTTGATGTTCCAACAGATATTCCAAGTTCGTTAGCAATTTCTTGATGACTAAAATTCTCAAAAACTGTTAAATTAAAAACCAATCTGTATCTGTCTGGTAATTCTTGAATAATTTTCATTAAAAACTCCATTGACACATCGTCTTCAATTTCAACTTCTGGTTCATCTGCAATATTTTCGTCAACTATACTTAAAAAACTTTTTCCTCTATATTGTTGAAGAACCAAGTTTAACATTACTCTTTTTATCCAACCGTCAAACGATCCTTTAAATTTAAATTGCTTTATTTTTTCAAATATTAGCAAAAAACCATCTTGTAAATTATCTTGAGCTTCTACATAACTGGGCGAATATTTCAAACACAATGAAAACAATTTGGGTGAATAATCTCTGTACAATTGTTCTTGCGCTTTTATATCATTTTTTATACACTTTTTTATGAGTTCTTCTTGGCTCAAATTTGTAATTTTAATGATCTACTGTCGCATCAAATTCTAAAAATTCATCTTGTCCTTGACTATTTATTCCGCTAAAAAATTTAAAATGATAAATTCCTTCGGCAATTGGTTTAAATTTTAAATTTACTTCTGTAACAGTTACATTATCTGCTTGGCAATTGTCTTGATTAACTTTAATAGTTTCTATTGCTACAACTCTTGTTAAACCAGTTGCTTCGTAAAATATACCATTATATAAATGACAAGAAGTTGGTTTTATATATTTCATAGGAATAAATGTGATGCTGTCTGTAGCAAATTTTGTTGGAAAAGTTACTTCTGCTATTGGAACAATTTCTGTAGTGTAGGTTTGTTCTTCGTTTAAAGAACAAGCGCTCAAGGTTATCATTACTATAAAAAGTGCTACTATTTTTTTCATTATAATTTTCATTTAGTTACTAGATGCAAAAAGGTTAAAAAGGTTGCGTTAAAAAATAAAAAAAATCACGCTCAAGGCGCGATTTTAATTTTTTGTATGATTTATGCGTCAGCTAATGCTTTAATATGCGCTTTAATTTTCAGTTCCAATTCATCAGCCATTTCTGGATTATCTTTTATTAAAGATTTTACGCCATCTCTACCTTGACCTAGTTTTGTATCGCCATAACTAAACCAAGATCCAGATTTTTTAATAATTTCAAATTCTACTGCAAGATCAAGAATTTCTCCAGTTTTAGAAACTCCTTCGCCATACATTATATCAAATTCGGCAGTTTTAAATGGTGGAGCAACTTTGTTTTTTACCACTTTAACTTTGGTTCTGTTTCCTATAACATTATCGCCATCTTTTATTTGAGACGAACGACGAATGTCTAAACGAACCGAAGCATAAAATTTTAAAGCATTTCCTCCAGTTGTAGTTTCTGGATTTCCAAACATTACTCCAATTTTCTCTCTTAACTGATTGATAAAAAATACAGTACAGTTTGTTTTACTAATAGTTCCAGTTAATTTTCTTAGTGCTTGCGACATTAATCTTGCATGCAATCCCATTTTAGAATCGCCCATTTCGCCTTCAATTTCACTTTTTGGTGTTAATGCTGCAACCGAGTCAATTACTACAATATCTATTGCTCCAGAACGAATTAAATTCTCTGCAATTTCTAGTGCTTGTTCGCCATTATCTGGTTGTGAAATAATTAAATTATCAATATCTACACCTAGTTTTTCTGCATAAAATCTATCAAACGCATGTTCTGCATCAATAAAAGCTGCAATTCCTCCTGCTTTTTGAGCTTCGGCAATGGCATGTAATGTTAATGTTGTTTTTCCAGAAGATTCTGGACCATATATTTCTATAACTCTTCCTCTTGGGTAACCGTTCACACCAAGTGCCAAGTCTAAACCTAGTGAACCAGATGAAATGGTTTCTACTTCTACAATGGCTTTATCGCCCATTTTCATTACGGTTCCTTTACCGTAAGTTTTGTCTAATTTATCTAGCGTTAGTTGTAACGCTTTTAATTTGGCTTCTTTTTCTGCACTCATTTTCTTAAAATTTAATGGCATTTAATTTCGTAAAATTAAGTATTTTTTTTGAGATTTTTATAGTTGTGAAAATGAGTTTTAAATAAAAGGTTAAAAATTTAAAAAAGAGTATAATTTAATACATTATGATTTTATAACTTTGATTAAAATAATCATAATTATGCATTGTTATTCGATAAAAAAGAAGCTAAAAAGATGACTTCTTTAAAGTAATCGTAAATTTGTATTGCCAAAAACATTAAACAATTAGCAAAAGTAATTATTTTTCGTGTAAATCTAAAGTTCTACGAAGTATTCAAACTAGTGTGAAGCTCTGCAAAGACTCTTGTATTTTAGGTGTTTTAAAACTAAGAGTAAAAAAGATATTAATATTAAATATTTTGTAATACTAGCGTAGAACGTGTATTAAATGCCAGTTCAGATATGGAAGCCGTTTATGAAAATGGATCTTTATTAAATTCTCGTATAATTTGTCATTCTAACGAATAAAGAATCTCTGTAAACTTTCACCTAAACTAAAAGAAGGTTTTTCTTTTCAATTATATTAAATTCTAAATAATTTCGTTTATATCTTTGTAATGTTATTTAGATTTTAAAATGATAAAAAAAATAGTATTTATAATATTTCATTTACTAGTTGTGTTGGGTTTTTCTCAAAGCAAATCATTGTGGCAAGGATATTTTTCATACAATCAAATAAAAGACGTTTCTCAATCTAGCAATGAAATTTTTGCAGCATCAGAAAATGCTTTGTTTTCTCAAGACATAACTACTAATGAAATTAAAACATTTAATTCGGTTGATGGTTTAAAAGCAGAAACCATTTCGGCATTATATTATAGCGAAAGCGTTAAAAAAACATTTGTTGGAAACAACAACGGATTATTACTTATAATTAACGACGATGATTCCATTTTATATAAAAACGGAATTTTAACAGAAGTTCCAGTTTCGCCATTGATAAAAAAAATCAATCATTTTAATGAATATGATGGCAAAATTTATATTTCTTGCGATTACGGAATTTCAGTATTTGATTTAACAACATTAGAATTTCAACAAACATATTATATTGGTCCGCAAGGTTCTTTTTCTAATGTTAC
>JAYVKR010000297.1:0-2921 GCA_043768185.1 Flavobacterium sp. | reverse complement strand
CCTTCAAAATTGGTGTTTAAAAAAGCATCAACCATTTCAATAGCTTGAGCAATCGATGTAAATCGTGCCGGAATACTTATAATATTAGCATTATTATGTTGTCTTGCAAGTGTTGCAATTTCTTTTGTCCAACACAAAGCAGCTCTAATTCCTTGATGTTTATTGGCTGTCATTGCAATTCCGTTGCCGCTTCCGCAGATGACAATTCCGAAATCAGCGACTTTATTTTCTACATCAACCGCCACTGGATGTCCAAAATCTGGATAATCTACACTATCAAAAGTATTGGTTCCGTGATTTAAAATTTCGTGTCCTTTTGATGTTAAAAAATCAACAATTGCTTTTTTATAATCTGGTCCGGCGTGATCGTTTCCTATTGAGATTTTCATAAATTACTATTTTTTAATTCGTTTTCTATTTCTTCAATTGTTGGTAAACTGCTTTTTAAATCTTCTGGAATTATTTCAGTTAGTTGAAATTCACTTATACCAATTGGTTTATTTAAATCTCGCAAAGCAAATTCTGCCTCAATATTATTTTTGTCTCTACACAATAAAATTCCTATTGTAGGTTTATCATCTTCATTTTTCAACAATGTATCAATTGCCGATAGATAAAAATTTATTTTTCCTGCATATTCTGGTATAAATTTGGTGTTTTTTAATTCAATAACAACATAACATTTTAATTTGATATGATAAAAAAGTAAGTCTATAGAATAGTCGTTTTCAGCAATGGCAAATCGGTATTGTTGCGCTACAAAAGCAAAACCTTTTCCTAATTCTAATAAAAATTTCTTCAAATTATTTATTAATTGGTTTTCTATATCTTTTTCTTTAGCAGAAGTTGATAAGGTCAAAAAATCGAAAATGTATGGATCTTTAAGCGTTTGTTCTGCTAAATCTGAAAATGGTTTGGGTAATGTATTTTTGAAATTAGTTATAGATTTTCCTTTTCTATCAAACAAATTTGTTTTAATTTGTAGTGCTAAAACATCTCTACTCCAATTGTTTTCTATGGTTTGTTGGATATAAAATGTTGCTTCTTGAATGTTTTTTGATTTACTGTAAATCAATATATTGTGTCCCCAAGGAATTTGGGCAACAAGCTGTTGCCTAATTTCAGAATTATTATAAAAAGCGTAAAAATTGCGAATATATTTAATATTTCTTGTAGAAAACCCTTTCATGTCTGGAAATTCCTTTTTTAAGTCTTTAGAAATTTGTTCAATAAGTTTTTCGCCCCAACTATAAAATTCTTGCTTTTCAGAAATCATTTTTCCTAATTCCCAATAAAATTTTATCAGTTCAGAATTAACCGCAATTGATGCTTTTATTTGAACAGAACGAACTTGATTTTTTAATTCGTTTATCCAAATTTTATAATCGGTATTTATTTGATGTAAATCTGACATTTGTAAAAATATTATCTTTACAAAAATAATCATTTAAATATGAAATTTACAGCAACTATTTCAAGATTTGAAGGAAGCGAAATTTATTGGACTTCAATTATTATTATTCCTAATGAAATCTTTCAAGAAATGATTTTGCTTTCGCCTAATAAAAGAATTATTTGCACCATAAATAATTCTTATACTTTTCATTGTGCCATGATTCTAAAAAATCCTTTTCATTATATTATGTTGAGTAAAGAAAAAATAAAGGAATTAAAATTAAATATAAATGATGAAATTTATGTTGAAATAATTGCAGATAAAAGTGAATACGGAATAGATATTTCCGAAGAATTTCAAGAAGTTTTAGATAGTGATGCAATCGGAAAATTTTTATTCGAAAAACTAACTCTTGGAAAACAAAGAAGCTTAATTTATTTAATGAATAAAACCAAAAATACAAACTTAAAAATTGAAAAATGTTTTGTCATTTTAGAACATTTAAAAAGAAACAAAGGATCACTTGACCTTGAGCTACTTAAACAAGATTTTAAAAACTATAGAAATCAACAAAAATTATAACTAGCTCATAATTAGTACCAATTATGTAATATAAATGTTAATTTTTTGTATTGTTAATAGTGTTTTGTAATGTGTTGAAAATCAGTTAACGTTAAATTAACATTCAATGTTAACAACTTTAGATAGTTTTTTAGAAGTTTTTCTTGGTTGTATGTAAATAAATTGTAATCAAAAATTGACATTAGAAATCCTAATTTAGTTTGGTCTATTTTTATAAAACTTATCAATAGTTTTTTATAGTTTTTCAACAGAAAATGCAATACAAAGTTATTTACAAAACAGTTGGTTTTTTAGTTGTGAACATCTGTTAATAAAAAATAAAATTAACTTAAAAATGAATACTTTATACTCTTAAAACTATGTTAATAAAAACATATAAATAAGTATAAGTTGAAAATCTACTTTTAAAAATAAAACTTATTGTACCAATTAACACGCTATAATAACCAGCAAAAATTAATTTAAATTTAAATCTTTTTGTTTTTGTTTTTAATAGATGTTGAAAACTATTTAGATTTTAGATTTAAGATTAACTATATTAGATTTAAGATTTTATAAATACCTAGTCAATAATAGTTAATTTATTATTTAAATTATCTAAAATTTCTTTTACTTGTTCTGCATCGTTTGGATGGATTTGTAAATCAATGCCGCCATAAGCGTAACTTGCTAAAGGATCAATTGAAACTAGATTTTCGTTTTTAAAAAAATAACGAATTCCTTTATCATCCAAAATTGATTTTAAAATTGTAATTTCATAAGAAAAGTTAAATGTAGCAATAGTAATAAATTCATTCATTTTTAATTTTTTATAAAGGTACAAAAGTTATTTTTTCAATAAATCTTAATATATAATTCTAAAATCTTAATACTTCTTCGTAATTTTATACTTTATTATAAAAAAGATTATGAGTAAATTCCCAAAAAAGTTTGGAAAAAAAGA
>JAYVKR010000296.1:0-44351 GCA_043768185.1 Flavobacterium sp. | reverse complement strand
CCTCTTTCTCCGCCACTTTTCAAAATAAAACCCTGTAAATCAATTGATTGCAGGGTTTTTTATTTATAGTTGCCGTTATGGTTGCCTCTTTTGATATTTAAACCTTTCTATAATACTCTTCTTTTACTTTAAACTTTGTGTTTTTTTCGTAAATCTTTGGAAAATTTAAAACATAATTATCAAAACCAATCATTTTAAAAATCAAAACATTTAATAGAGTATAAAGTCTAACACTTGCATAGTACAAATCATAATCCTTTAATTCAATTGAACGATTTGCTCCCTGCTTCTTAAAATCTGGAACTCTACCGTGCAAAAAATCATTTCTTGACTTAATAACTTTCAAATCCTCTTCTAATAAATCAATTCCTAAAATAGAAAACGGTTTTTTTAAACTTTCTAAATTTGTAATTTGGTTTATATTTTCAATTCTAACTTGTAAAGTTTTAGTATCAACAAATGATTCTTTTATAGAATGTTTATTTAAAACTTCGATTAAATCAATTTTAAAATCTTTACAATCTTGTTTTGAATTGATTGGTGCTATTTTTTCTTTTTCTGCTCCAATAATAATATCTGATAGGGTTTCAAGTGCTATTGAATATCCACTAGGTCTGAAAATAAGACTTGCTTTTGAGGATTCTATGATTAACAATAGTGTTGCAGTAAAGTTATCATTTATTATTAATTTATTGCATAAAAACGAAAATTCACTAATTGTTAAAGGTCTAAATATTTTCATTTTATAATATTTTTCAGCAACCTTTTTGTAATCATTTAACCAAGAAAATGGATTTGCATTAATTGGATTCATTAATGTTTTTATTTCATCTCTTAATGAGGTAAAATAAAAATCATTGTATTTTTCCATCTTTGCATTTGAATAAGAAAAGAAATAACCTCTATTTCCTGCAAAATATCCCGTAACATATCCTAAAGCAATTCTTATGGCAAATGTTTTATTACTAAATTCCTCATAAGTTTGTTTTCTCCTAGATTCAACTATTAAGTATTTATTTTTATTCTCATCCTTTTCCTCCAGTATAAAAATTTCTTCATCTACTAAATTTATTTTTGTCGCTAAACTTGACCGCATTCTATAATCATTATCAAATACTGTATTTGCAATTTGATTATGAATATCCAAAGATTTAGAATTTGGAATAACAAACTTGAAATATTGTTTTTTGGATTTTGAAAACCCTTCAGAATGCAATTGATTAATTGAACCTTCTA
Organism: Flavobacterium sp.; assembly: GCA_043768185.1. Taxonomy (GTDB): domain Bacteria; phylum Bacteroidota; class Bacteroidia; order Flavobacteriales; family Flavobacteriaceae; genus Flavobacterium. The sequence continues at coordinate 43,115 of JAYVKR010000296.1, read as the reverse complement.
AACTTTCATTTGAAAATTTATTGATGTAAACACTATTTAAAATTATTGTTTCTTTTTCAAAGTCAAATTTCACATTTTTTATTACATCCCCAACACCTAGATTTTTGTTTCTGCTTCTATATTTATTAAAATCAAATTCAATTTTAAACTCATTTCTACTGTTGGAAAATTCGACCTCATCAATTGTATCTAGTGAGGATTTAGGTTTTCTGAAAACCCCAAGTTTAGTTTTTTCAAAATCATTGATAAAATCAATCGGGGCTTTATTGAAGAAAAAAGGGATTTTAATTTTTGGCATAATACATAAATGTTTTGATAGTTAGTTCTTTTTAATCTGTTCTATTGTAAACTTTAACCTATTCAATAAGTCATCGTAACTAATAATATCAATTACATTTTTGTATTTTCTTTTAACTACTTCAAAATCCTTTTTTTGCTCAATTGATAAATCATTTTCTCTACCCATAATAATAAAACCTTTTGGATTGGTAATATTAATTTCAAAACCTTCTGGAATTTCTGCTTTATATTTTTTTGTTAATTCCTCTTCTCCAATTTCTCCCCAACGATTTAAGTAATAAATATACTTTTCAATTTGCATTACCGTACCAGATAATTCTCTTAATGGTATATGATTATTTCTATATTGTCCTTTTGTCATCAATGAACAGTTTGAAGGTTTCTTAATTTCGATTAAATCAATATTTCCATCTGAATCAACTAATAGTATATCAATAAATTTTTCCTCTCTAATGTTTTTTTCTTTATCATATTTCGCTTTAATAGGTGCTTCTTTGAATACTAAAAAATATTTTGGATAGAGTAGTAATATAATTTGTAAAATTTCATCTTGCCATTGATTTTCCGAATAAGATAACTCACTTAAAAGCATTCCTTCTAATTTTTCTAATATTGTTTGATATTTGAATAATTCAATATCACTAAAAAGTTTAGTAAGATTTTGACCTTTATTTGTCGCTTTTTTATCAATATATTTTTCAAATTTCTTTTCTGCATCTTGGGTAGTTGAAAAAAACTCTTTTATTACATTTGTTACTCTTGCCTCTGAATATAATTTCTTTTCGTATTGACTTGGAAAATCATTTATTATGCCTCGAAAATCAATTTCTGCAATTGCATTTGGATTGTTACCACCAATATAAATATCTAAATTGATTAATTCGCTAATCTTTTTAAAAATCGAAATACTACCTTCTGCAACAAAAAATTCATTGTCAAATTCAAAATCTTTGTGAAAATAAACATCAAATTTATCGGTTAAAATACCTTTTTCAACTTTGTAGTATTCATCAACTAATCTTGCAAAAATGAAATCTATTGGGTCTGGCTCATCTAATAAATAATCCTCATCCTCTTCAATAATTTCCTTTTTAGTTATATAAAGATTTTCAAAGTAAATGTTGTAAACTTTGTTAAACGCGTAACTTTCGCCTCTATCAAATTTGTCAAATAACCATTTAGTATCTCTATCGGTAGAATAAGATAAAATTATAATTGAATCTTTTTTTTTAAATGAAATCATACTAATATTTTATTTTACTCTCATACTCTGCAAAAAACACAACTTTATCTGCAAGGTATTTATCAGTAACTACATAAACGATTAAATCGGCTTCATTTTTATACTTAACTTCAAACCAAATTCCTTTTCTTACATTCTTTATCCAATCTGTTTTTAAAACAATCCAGTTTGCCTCATATTCATTTTTTGATATGAAAATTTTATAGTTTGCTTCTTTTGGATTTGAATTATAAAACACCTTTTGCGAATGAGATTTGAAGCAAATTAAAAGGAATATGAATAAAAATATATGTTGAGGTTTCATTTTATTTAATTTTATTCAAATTTAATTAAATTTTCCTACTTTTGCCATAGAATGTAAGATTCCATCTTTGGAATTTAAAATATTGTGCTTTTGTAGTACTGAAAACTGAAATCGGCAAAATTTCTCAATCAATACAGTACGGACAAGTTGCACGTCGTCATGGCGTGTCCTCTTTTTCCGTTGTATTGATTGGCTTTGCCGAGCCACAGTTTTCAATGTGATTTAGATGCGACACGCTGTTTGTATCTATCCTTTTCTACAATCATTATTTTAGATTTAAACACAATACATTTTCAAAGTGAGAATTTACGTTTGCTAAAAACTAAATCTATTAAACATAAAAATAAATGAAAACAGTAAAGAAAATTTTAAAATACATTTTAGGAGTTATGAGTGGTTTATTCATTATATCAATCATTATGGCATTTTGTTACAGTTGGAAGGCTGGATTAATTTTTGTTTTAAGTGAGTTGTTTTTAATTGCTTTATTTGTAACTTTTAGAGAGGGTTTTCAAGTAAAACAAGAAAGTAAAAAATTTAAAAACCCTGCTAGAATATTTTTATTTGTTTTATTTATGATTTCTGCAAATTGGGGTAGTAGTGTTCTAAATAGTGATTTGGATTACATAAAATATAAAAGTGAAAGCGAAAATAAATCGATCGAAAACAAAAGCGAAATTGCAAATGAAATTGATGAGGTAAAACCAGAAACTCTCCCCGAAGTTGATACTTCAAAATTGATTGAATTTCAAAAAACCTGGTCTGATAGTGTCGTGAAAAGTAATAATGGTTCTTATATTTTAAGTAGTAAACTTTCTTTACCAGATACAATTTATTTCGAGTTAAGCAAAGGTGCTACAAAATCGATTAATTCTAATAAAAGAGATAATTTGCCAATGTATTTGAGTATCTACAAAAAATCATTAACGAAAAAATTTGGAACACAATACAACGGAATTGAAACAATTATCGATTTTATGCCAAATAAAGAACTTACTAAAAATAATAATCCAAATGATTGGTCGCATCCTGTTCTAATGAATAGAGGTCTTAAAGTTTATAGTGGAAATGAATATTCAAAAGAATATTTAGGTAAGTTAATTTGTAAGTATAAAGACGAATCAAATGGCAATTCGTACTACATAGTTACAAAAGATAACGGAAAAGAAAATCGTATTATAGATTATGAATTTGAAAATTATTACTGGATAAAGAAAACCGATTCAAACTACAATAGTGCAACTGGACTTTCAAAGTGCTATTAATTATAAATAAATTGTCATTTGTTGAAACTTAAAAATATTGGTTTTTCAAAAAAAAAATGACCCTCATTTCTAGTTTTAACCTAGTGTGAGTAGTAAAAGAGTATCATATTTTAATGGTGGGGGGGTGCTTGTACCTACCTCATCAAACTATAAAACCCAATAAAATCAATAAACTTTTAATTTTTGATTTCATTGGGTTTTTAAATGTTGAAAATTAATCGTTTTGGTGCTTATACCAACCCTGTAATAAATTACCTTCTCATAGTTTTAAATATCTCTTCAATCTGTTCTTTATCTAGGCAAAATAAGTATTGTCGAAGTTCAATTGCTTTTTTTTCTTGTGGCAATTGGTTAATTTAGAATTTAAGCATTTTGAACTCTCTTTTTAAAGATTCGTATATTAAACCCTTCGTTTTTAAACTAACCTCATCCGTTCCTGTACAAAGCATTTTTACAATTGGTTTTAATCCAACAAATTTTTCATTTACTGGAATGTGATGGAAAAGATTTTCTAGTTTACCCAAATCGTCTCCAAACGCTTCATATAAAATTTGCTTTGCCTCTTTAGAAAGTTTATTAAAACTATTTGAATTTCTCCCGCCTCTTACACTTTTTTCCTTTCCAGTATTTTCTGGATTTTCATTTTCTAAATTCATAGTTTATGTTTTTTTTTGAAAATTTGCAATTTTTGAGAATAGTACAATTATTTCATTTTCTGTATTATATAATCTATTATAACTATATCTGTTTTATTGCAAGATTCCCCAATTAATATTTTATATCATTTTCACTAATTACATCACTAAATATTTTTTTTGCTTTTTCTGAAAACATTATTTTATTCTTCCATATCCTGATAGTTTGATTATTTTCTAAATATTCTATTGTATTATCGACTGTTTTTTTATCTACTGGTAAATTGGTGTAAATTTCTATTTTTTTTAAATCCCTGCTCTTTAAGAAAAATTCATTCCATAAATACAATGATATTAAAATTTGCTCTGGTGTTTTACAAAATTCAAATAATCTACTATCATTATGGAATAGAATAGATTCATTATCTGAAATTTCACTAAATAATTTTTCGATATACTCAAAGGTGCTATAACCAAACTTTGTTTTATCTATGCAATAAGATGCTTTTAAATGATTTATATGCCTAGATACAGTCGAAGGATTAATATGTAACTCTTTTGCAATATCTATACCTTTTAACTCTGAATAATAAACCCAATTGCCTTTGTGGAAAGTTTTATACTTTTTTTCGCTTTCTACAATAAGCATTAATACAAGATATTTCCAAATACATAATTTCAAATCTAAAATGATGCGTTTGTTGATTATGTAAATTTTTCTATGTTCCATTAGAATAGATTCAGATTTTTAATAGATTCTAATAATTCTATAACAAAATGATTTATATTTTTAGGATTGCGGTTTTTTACCAAAAAGAAATGAATTTGCTGTTTGTCTTTTACATACTTTAATAAAAGAAAATCTTTTTTTCCGTTTTGGTTTATATTGTTCCCAACATAGATTCCATTACCTAAATTGAAAAGTCCAGAATGAAGTGTTTTAAATTTGCGATTACCTTCTTTTTTCCAACTTTGTACCACTTCGGCAACATCGTTTTCAATTAAATAATTTGCTTTGGGTTTTGAAAATTTAATAAAGTCAAACTCAAACTCTGTTACAGATTTATCTTTATCGAAAATTCCAATTTTTGTCGATTTATTGAATACGCAATATTCAAATTTTATAATATTGCTCTTCATCGTTTTCTAATGTATTTAATTCCAATTGGATTTTCTATGATTTTCTCCAAATCCTCTTTCTTGAAACGGATTCTAGTATTTATGCGATAACTTGGAACTATTCCTTCTAAACACCATTTGTGTAAGGTTACGAGGCTAATTCCTAAGAATTTTGATGTTTCTTTTCTAGTAAGAAGTTTTTCATTATTATCATTAGCATTTTCTCTTTGTTCCGTTAAAACGTTTGAAAATTGCTCACTAACACTTTCTTTTATGAGTGCTTTAAATTCTAGGATTGTCATTCCTTCCAAATAAATTGCCATAGTCGAACCGCTACCAATTAGATAGACTTTGTTTGAAAAAATTAATAAATAAATTCAAACAACTTAATACTTCAAAGGGGATGTTACGGCGAAGTTGTTATTAATCAATAACCATACAAAGGGCGTATAGTTCACTAAACTAGAATAAATTTCTAATTCTATTATGCAAATTAAAAATTAATTTCAATTAAATACAAATAATTTATGAATTATTTTTTTTAATCGATTCATTATGAATGTTTTATTAAATTTAAGTAAAATTTAATAGTAATATAATTTACTCAATTACAACTATTTAAAGAAGTTATTTTGTGCCATTAGTATTGCATTCTCTTCATTAGAAATTTTGATATATTGTAAAAAAGATTTTTCGGTAGTATGACCAGTAATTTTCATAATGGAAATACTTGGAACACCTGCTTTAAACGAATTGGTTGCAAATGACCTTCTCGCAGTATGGCAACTTATTAAATCATATTTTTTAAATGTTTCCTCTGTTCTTTGACCGCCCTTGGTTCTCACAATCAAAATCTCTTCATCAATATTTACTTTTTCGCCAAGTTCTTTTAAGTATTCATTCATTTTTTGATTGGTTATTTGCCTTGGCATAACACCACCATACTTGCTTAATATTGCTTTTACTTTTGGATGAATAGGTATAGTTACTTTTTGTTTTGTTTTTTGAGTAACAATTTCTACTACCTCAACATTTCCAATTTTTTTGAAGTGTTGAGGTTGCAAGTTGCTAAAATCTGAAAATCTTAAACCTGTAAAACATCCAACGATAAAACTATCTCTTACTCTATCTAATTTTGAATTTTCGCTTAAATCCTCATGATACATTTTTTCAAGTTCCTCAATAGTTAAGTAAATATGTGTTATATCCTCTTTTTTAATAGTGAATTTTCGGCTTTTGTAAGTAGTATTAATATTGTAACCATATTCAGACGCTTCATTCAAAAATAGTTTCAAATTTTGAATTAATTTCAATGAATAGTTAACAGAAAGTGAACGTGGAGCAGAATATAAGAAGTTCAGGAACTTGTCTAAAAACTCAATATCAATATCCTCATAGTTTAATTTACCGTATTTTTTACTATAATCTTTAAGATGTTTTAATGTTTTCTTATAAACTTGAATTGAGCCATTTGGTTTTCCTGCAAGTTCTCTTTTTTTTATAAATTCGTCTATAAAATTGAGAAGAGTTGGAGTTTCTTTTTGCTGTACCTTATTTAATGAAATATCTAATGCGGTTTTAAATTCAGAAATAGAAAGGGGTTTACTTTCAATTAATGAATTTCTATAAATTTCCTCCGTTTTGTTTCGTAAAGTTTTTAAGTAGTAATTAAATTCAGCACTTTGAGGAAATTTAGATTTTCCTTCAGCACATTTATTTTCAAAATCCCAATGTTTTGATGAAATTTTTTGACCAGTTGAATAAACAAGTTTTTTACCGTCATATCTGAATACTAATAAAACTAAATTATCTTTTTTCTCTTCTACTGGTGATTTTAAACTGAAAATTACATTTCCCATAGTGGTTGCCGTTATAGTTGCCGTTTTTTATTTGTCAAAGATAATAAAACTTTACTTATCTTTGCTATAAATTACCGCTATACCATTATAAATAAAGGAAAATTGATAAATTTGAATTAACTGGAATATCAAAAGTTCGAGAGCCTCTTTCTCCGCAAAATATAGTTTCATTTGAAACTTAACAATTCAAAACTCTTTGAACATCAGTGTTTAAAGAGTTTTTTGTTTTAGATTATGTGTCAAAACGCACATAATTAGTCAAAGATTAGTTACCCTATAAGTACACTTATCAAAATTTAAAATTATAGGTGTACTAAATGTAATTAATTCAGAGCGAATTCGCTTTATTTACAATGCTTTAAACGTTTTTTATATTCAATTTGTGAGTATTAATTTAAAACTAAAAAGCTATGCTAAAAATAATTTTTTACATTAAATCTGAAAAGATTAAATTAAATGGCGAAAGTCCTATTTATTGCAAAATAAAATTAGACAATGAATCAGTATCATTAAGTACTGGAAAATCTATTTCATTAGAAAGATGGAATAAAACCAATAGATTAAGAAATTTATTGAAGCTAGAAAAAGAAAAAATATTAAAAAAAAGTTTAGAATTACTTTTATTAAAAATTGAAAAAAAGTACAATGATTTAGTAAGTATTACTAATGACATATCAATTATCATTCTTAAAGATGAAATTATAAGTAAACAAAAAAAAGTTAAAAAAATTCAACTTTTAGATGTATTTGAAAAACATAATTTCGAATTTGCTAAAAAAGTTTTAAGTGGTAAGCGGTCGTCTGCATCATTACAGAAATATAATCGTTCTGCAGAACTTATAAAAAATTTCATTAAAAAAACTTATGGTTTAAACAATATTGAAGTTGAGAAAATTAATAGTTCCTTTATTTATAATTTAGAAACATATTTAAAATTTGAAAGTGAATTTAAAGGTATTATAGGTATTAAAAATAACTACACAAGATAAATTTTTTTTGAATTTTTTATAAAAATTTCATTCTAAAATTACTCAATTTGTATGAATTAAATCAATTTAATTCGCATTAATACGTATTGAAAATGTTTTAATTAACTTAAAAATTTATTTAATTCTTAAAATTTTATCTATTAGAAATAAGACTTTTACTATTGATTAGTATTAAACTTTGGATAATGTAATAATTAAATAAAATCTAAATTTACTATCTCATTATATACCATTCTCATACAACTTTGACCTTGCGAAGTTCTATCCCAATAGTGTTGATGTATTTTTAAATGATACAAAGTAATAAAATTTATTATACTAAATTTTTGAACAGGAGAAATTTCATAATTCAAGTTTTTAGGACTTAGTGTTGAATTTAATAATCTAAATTCTGACAAACCAATTTTAGCATCTTTTCTAAAGTTTGTCGCAAAAGCATCAGATATAGAATAAACATTAAGCCATTTTAATTTTTCTTGCATTTCAAGTGAACGATATTCATAAAAATTTGGATAGTAAGCTTTATCAAACTCGTATAGTGTTCCTTTTGTAATTAATAATTCAATTATTCTTTTTTTGCAATTGTCAGTTTATTTTATTCATTCGTCTATATTTACTGAAATTAAAAAGACATTTAAACAACTATGAAAAAACCATTAGTAGCTCCAGTTCAAAATAATAACGATAAAAAACTTCAAGAACTAATTGCTTTTTATCAAGAAACACTTGGCTTTTGTCCTAATAGTGTTATTACTATGTATCATCGTCCTGAAATAGCTTACGCATTTATTGCACTTAACAAAGCCGTTATGGAAAATAAAGGTAAAGTTACTAGTGATTTAAAACGATTAATCGGATTTATATCTAGCAATACTGCTGGTTGCAAGTATTGTCAAGCACATACTATTCGTGCAGCAGAACGATATGATGCTCACCAAGAAAAACTAGAAAATATTTGGAACTTTGAAACTCATTCTGCATTTTCTGATGCTGAACGAGTTGCACTTGAATTTGCACTAAAAAGTTCTTTAATTCCAAATGAAGTTGATGATACTATTGCAGAAAAAATGCGATTGCATTGGAATGATGGCGAAATCGTTGAAATTTTAGGAGTAGTTGCATTATTTGGGTTTTTAAATCGTTGGAACGATAGTATGGGAACACAAATGGAAGATGGTGCCATTGAAAGTGGCGAAAAATATCTTTCTGATAATGGTTGGGAAGTTGGTAAACATAAATATTAAAAATAAAAGAGTTGTAAATTAAAAAAATGCATCTCTTTTTTATTATAATTTTTCTATTGTTAATTTATTCTTCTATACTGTTGACTGTTAAAAGTGCATTCATATTTCTAGTTAATTGATCTCTAGTTCTAAAACCACTTTCTTTAAGATAAAGTAATCCGTTTTTATAATATTGTACTGTAGGAACGGTTCTAACATTTTGCTCTAAAGCAATTACTGGAAATTCATCAACATTTATTGCAACAATTTGTATTGTATCTTTAAAATTATCTTTTAATTCTGATAATGATTGCGAGATACTTTTACAAGGCATACACCATTTTGCATAATATAATACAACAACTGCATTGCTATTAGTTACCATCTCATCGATAGTTTTTTTATTATCGTATTCAATCATTATATTCTATTGTAAACCACAAATTTGTGACATTATAAACAAGTAAGTGTTCTCTATTTTACCTAAATACTAGGCAATATTACAGATAATTTTTGTTGTATTTATAAAAATAGTACATTCATCCAATTATTAACATTTTTCGTATATATAATAAAATTTAAATGTTTATGAAAAAAAATAAAACTTCAACGTTTAACAAGACTGTCAGTTTAATTGTTATTACACATTTACTATTTTTTGTTTTCATCTTTTTACTGTATTTTAAAGTATTACATCAAGAAGAAAGTTTATTGAATTATCAAAAACTTTTTAATCTAAAAAATACTCAATATCAACAAATATTTGCACTATTATTTAGTAGCATAAAAAATAGTTTGTTGCTATTGTTGTTACTGATTATTATAAGTTTTTTTGCTTATCTAGTATTTATTAAAAATAATTTAATTCATCCTATAAAATTAATTACTAGTGCTTTAGAAACTGGCAGTAAAAAATGTATTAAATTATTAAAAGCTATTCCAGGAGAGTTTAGTTATATTGGTAATTTATTTCAGGATAACGATAACCATAAATACGAATTGGTTTCTGCCAAAATAAAAGCCGAAGAAAGCGAACGATTAAAATCTACATTTCTTGAAAATTTATCTCACGAAATAAGAACTCCAATGAATGCTATTATTGGATTTACTGATTTAATGCTTACAACTGATCTTAACGAAGAAGAAAAGAGAGAATATCTTTCTATAATTCATAAAAGTGGAATTGGTCTTGTTTCAATAATAGAAGATTTAATAGAAATGTCTAAAATTGATACTAATCAAATTGTTCCTAATTATACCGATATTGATTTAGATAAATGTTTATTAGAACTTTATAATACCATAAAAGTTGACATTCCAAAGTCTAAAAAAATTGATTTTTACATTATTAAAAGCAAAGTTAGCTTGTTTTATAATGTTAAGGTTGATGAAGTTAAATTGAAACAAATTATTATAAATTTGGTCTATAATGCAATTAAATTTACAGAAGAAGGTTATGTTGCATTTGGTTATGAAATAATTGAAGAAGGCGAATTGAATTTTATTGAATTTGTTATAAAGGATACTGGAATTGGTATTAGTAAAGAAAATCAGAAAACAATTTTTGACCGGTTTAAACGTGTAGAAAGCGATTTAACAATAGAAAAAGGAGGTTTAGGACTTGGATTAGCAATAACTAAAGCTTACGTAGAAATGATGGGTGGAAAAATTTCAATTCATTCTAATCAAGAAAAAGGAACTGTTTTTACTTTTAGAATACCATTAAAATATGATAAAACAAACAAGCTTGATGTTCAAAAAATTTCAGATTTACAACACGAAATGCAACTCACTTCTAAAATAATACTTATTGCAGAAGATGATAATATTAATTTTTTATTGATAAAAAAAATGCTTCAAGTTACCAATTATGAAATTATTAGAGCAGAAAATGGTCAAGTTGCAGTTGACATAGCTTTAAAAAATCCTACTATAGATTTGGTATTGATGGATATAAAAATGCCTGTTATGAATGGTTACGAAGCATTTGAACAAATTAATTCAATTAGACCAAATCTTCCTATTGTTGCTCAAACAGCACACGCATCTGAAGAAGATAAAGTTAAGGTAAATTCCTTGGGTTTTACAGATTACATTACAAAACCAATTAATAAAGAATTACTTTTGGAAATGGTTAGTAAATATATTTAGAAATCAGTATTTAGTTTTGTTCCAAATTTATTTGAATAATTTCATATAATTGGGTAATTTCATTTTCCTCTGGAAATATTCCAGTTCTACACCCAATAAATTCAGGTCTGTTTTTATTAATTTCATTCAAATAAGTTAGTGCTTTATCAAATTTTTTTTCATCAATTGAAATCTTGGCTAATAAAACATAAGTATTTCGATGTATCTTATAATTATTTAAATTATTTGCCTCAATTGATTTATTTAAACTTATTTTACTATTTTCCAATGAGTTCATTTGATACTCTATATTACTTAATTGGTAATAGTAATCGCTAATATTTTTGGATGAAGGAAAATTTTCGATTAAATACTCAAAACATTCCAGTGCTTTTTTTGAAGCATAATCTTCAATATTTTGGTCTTTATTATTCATTAATCTACGCTCTTTAGCAGTTGGAAGTTCGTGTCTATTATTGCACAAGAAAGCTCTAGAATAATCATTTGCTCTTTCAAAAATTTCTTCCTCAGAATAATTATTCTGACTGTAACCTAAAGAATAAAAAAGAAGTAGAAATAGTGAGTAAAATATTTTTTTCATTTGTGTATCTTTTTAATCTATCTAATTATTTAAACAGGCAATTATTTCTTTCTTTTTGTGTTTTGAAAGACTATTTTCATTTTGAAGTATTAACGATTTAGAAATTGTGTTTTCTAAAATTCCTGATTGTATTTTATAATGCTGACAGGTTCTACAAATAGTTCCGTGATACAACAAAATTAATTTCTCTTTCAAAGTAATTTCATCATCATCTTTAGAAATAATTTCAGAAACTCTTTTGCAAGAATATAATAAAAAAGGTAAGTGTTTTTTTAAACGTTCCATTTAGTTTCTACACATTTTTTAAGTAACAATTTTGAACGATGAATAATTTGCCAATAATTGGTCGTAGTAATGTTTAATTCCTTACAAATTTCATCTGCTTTTTTAGAAGTAAAATATTTATACGTTAACGCTAAATTCCATTTTTCAGGAAGCTCATTAAAACAATGCATTACATCTGCTTCAAATTGTTCGTTTTTGAGTAATTCTTTTTCTTTTTCCCAAAACGGAATTATATCGTTATCAATCCAAAAGTTATTTTCATTATACATTAAATCAGAAATTGCAACTCCATTTTTTTCAGATACTAAAAAAGATCTTGTTTTTTCTTTTCTAAAATAATCAATAATTTTATTATTTAATATCGAAATTAACCAGGTTTTGGGTTGACTTCTGTTTTCAAAACTTTCAAATGATTTTAATGCAGCAATAAAAGTATCTTGAACTAAATCTTCAGAAAGCTCTTTGTTTTTAGTTTTAGATATTGCCCAAGAAAAAAGTGCGTCACCATAGAGATAAACCCAATTTTCAATAGCTTTTATTTTGCTTTTATTATCTAACATTATTCAATTTTGGTATTGCATATTTCCATATTTCATATAAAAAAATCAAATATACAATTGAATATTCAGTAATAATCAAAATTATATTTTCTTTAAAAGGAAAAACACTGTAGGCATAATAACTTAAAATGATTACAAAACTCCAAACTATTGGAAATTTATATTTTGTAAATACACTCAACAAAACCAAATTAATTACATACCAAGGATGAACCGTTGTAGAAATAAATAAATATAATGTAATAACTATTAGTGAATTAATTGCAATTTCTTCTATAGATTTATTCTTTCTTATCAAAGTAAAAAATAGAATGATTGCAAGTGTAATTATTGGTGTAATTTTTCCAATAGTATGAATTATGTTATATCCTTTTACAGCATAACCAATTTCACGAGCTAAAAAATAAATACTAGCATTGAACTCAAAATTGGTGAACCAAAGTGAAATGGTTGCTACATAATTATTAATTAATGTTGGATTTGTAAATGGTAGAAAAAAAAGCACATTCAAGCCGATAATTAAACTATAAAATAACAAACTTTTTTTTAAACCTAAATACTTTAAAAATAATGGTAAAAGTAATAATGGCAATAATTTTACAGCTATTGATAAAGCAATAAAAACGGCAGCAATAATCCATTTATTTTTTAAAAGATAATACAATCCTGCAACAAAAAAGAACAACATTACACCTTCAAAATGAAGGTTTCCTGAGAGTTCTAAAATTACTAACGGATTTAAAAAATACCAAAATATGTTTTCTGAATTTTTATTAAAATGGGATAGTATTTTTTTACCGTAATAATATATTCCAATGTCGGCAAGGATAATTATTAACCGTAATACCATCGTTGAAACAAGCACTGATTTTACGCCAACGAAAGCCGAAATTGCAAAAATTAACTGATTAATTGGAGGATAATTTGAAAAATGTGAAGCACTTAAACTTCCCATTTTTTCATATAAATAGTTCGCATTCGGAAAACTTGCAATTGAATTTATAATAACTTCTGGTTTGTATTGAAACGGATTTATTCCAGATAAAATACAATTTCCATCCCAAATAAATCTGTAAAAATCTTGAGACAAAGCTGGTGTAGAAAACAAAAATAAGATTCGATATAAAACACCTATTTTAAAAAAAGTTTTTTCATATTCTACAGTTAGCAATAAAGAAATCATTCCAACAAAAGCCAAAGCATATAAAAAAAGTAGCCAATAAAATTGTTGTCTTTCAAAAAAATATCCTAAAATCAAATAGGCAAAAACACTTATTGTAAGTGCAATATAAACTTGATATTTAGTAAAAAAAGCATCCAAATTAGTTAACTTTTAGTGATTGAAAAAATACATAACTAAATCCAAAAAACAACATTAAATGAAATGGAAACAAGGCAAAATCATTCAATTTAAAACCGCTATATAATCCAAAAAGAAAATACAAAACAAGCAATCCTTCTATTATAGTATTTTTAGATATTGTTTTTGAAATATAACTATTCTCTTTCCATTTCTCTTTTAATGCTTCAATATTAAACTTGGGTGTTCTTATAAACTCACTTTTCTTGCCCAACAATCCTTCTATAACTGCAATCGAATTTTGAAATGAAAATCCCATTGCTATAGCATAAAACGTAATAAACATTCCGATGTATTTAATAAAATTTTTAAAACCACCACCTTGAATATTTTTATAGGTAAACCAATAACAAGTAAAGAAAATTATTGAAGTAATAATAAAGAAAATCATTATGTCAAAATACCAACCAATGTGACTAAAATAGTTCTTTACAAATAGCATTGGAACGCTTAAAACTGCCATTGTAAAAATACATAAAAACATAGAACTATTTAATAAATGCAATAATCCGTGAAATTTTGTTTTTCTTGAAATGGTAGTTGAGGTAATTACTTTGGAAGCCATTTTAACAAAATTTTCTGCTCCACCTTTGTTCCACCTAAATTGTTGTGAACGCGCAGCACTAATAATTGCTGGCAATTCTGCAGGCGTTTCTACATCTTCTAAATAAATAAATTTCCAGTTTTTTAGTTGTGCTCTGTAACTTAAATCTAAATCTTCTGTAAGTGTGTCGCTTTCCCAATTTCCTGCATCAATAATACACGATTTTCGCCAAACTCCAGCCGTTCCGTTAAAGTTTATACAATGCTGTTTTGAATTTCTACCAGTTTGCTCTAAGGTAAAATGTGCATCGAGAGCAAATGCCTGAATTTTTGTAAGTATGGAATAATTTCTATTTAAATGTCCCCAACGCGTTTGCACTACTCCAATTTTCGGGTTCTTAAAATTAGGAATTGTTTTTAGTAACCAATCTTTTTTTGGCATAAAATCGGCATCAAAAATAGCAATAAATTCGCCTTTGGCAGTTTCTAAACCTTCTTTTAATGCGCCAGCTTTGTAACCTGTTCTAACTTGACGTGTAATTTGTTTAATATCAATTCCTTGACTTGCATATTTTGCAATAAGAATTTGAGTCAAAATTACACTTTCATCGGTGCTATCATCTAAAACTTGAATTTCGAGTTTGTCTTTTGGATAATCTAATAAAACAATATTTTTTAGTAAACGTTCAACTACATATTTTTCGTTATAAATAGGCAATTGTATTGTAACTAATGGAATTTCGTTAGCATTTAAAAAATTGAATTTCTCAATAAACTGTATAGCTTTTTTACTTTTTATATAATTTAAAAGTAGGTTGAGTTGTGCTAAACTATAGAAAAAAATCAACAGAATTGCAATTGTGTATATAAAGAGAACGATGTACGAAAGAACTAAAATCATATTATTTTTTAAATGTATATTTCATTATCCAACCAATTATTTTTACTCCAGCCATAATGGTTCCTTTGACTGTTCCAGATACTTTAGAAACGCCAATTCTGTTTTTATAACGAACAGGAATTTCTATATAACTCATTTTTTGTTTCAGTACTTTCAATTGCATTTCTACAGTCCAACCATAGGTTTTGTCTTCCATTTGAAGTTGCAGTAGTTTATCATATTTTATGGCTCGAAACGGACCTAAATCGGTAAATTTTGCTTTAAAAAATGCTTTCATTAAAAATGTTGCCAACCAATTTCCAAACACTTGTTGAGGTGTCATTGAACCACTTTCTCTTAAATTTGAAACTCTAGCTCCAATTACAAAATCGATGTTTTGATTTAGAATTGGTTCAATTAATTTTGTCAATTCTTCTGGATAATCTGAATAATCGCCATCAAGAAAAATAACAATATCAGGTTTAACTTTTAAATTAGCAATGTATTCCATTCCTTTTAAACACGCATAACCATATCCTTTTTTAGTTTCTAAAAGAACTGTTGCTCCTGCATTTTTTGCTATTTCTTCTGTTTTATCTGTGGAGTTATTACTGATAACAATTATTTCATCAACACCATTCGGAATTTCAGCAATTACATTAGCAATAGCTTTCTCTTCGTTGAATGCAGGAATAATTACTTTTATGATGCTCATATTATTTATTAGTGTAAACTATTCCAATACTAAATCCTTTTTCTTTTCTCACATTTCTTCCGTCTAATGTTTGAGTTAATAACGTACTTATACCAAATTTTTTATTGAGTTGATAATACACATTCGCACTTAAATTGGTAAAATTAACTCTATTGTTAGGAAAAGCTGATAATCCTCCAGAACCATAAAAAGCATCTGAGAAAATATCATTTCCTTTTTCAGAATTCTGAATGGTCAATCGAGCATCTGTATACCATTTTGACTTTGCAAAACCTATTTTAAAATTAAAAATATTAGCATCTGCAATGTTATAATCGTCTCGCGTTTCTTTGAAACTTCTAGCATATAATCCTTCTGCAAACCAACCTTTTTTTATTTTGTATTGCACAATTGCGAACGGATTTACAGTAGTAACGCCATGACCTAAGGCAATAATTCCTTGCTCGGTATAATTTGTCAATGGTGTTGAAAAACCTAAACCTGAGCTGACTGTTAAATAGCTCGATTTATATTTTTTAAAAATTAATCTAAAATTTACATTCAATTCAACATCTTGAAATCCTTGTTGTGATGATTTGTTAGTTACAGGATCTGGTGCATTGTTTTTATTATAAATATACAAATACGGAACATTAGCAGATACATAAAACCAATCTTTGAATGAAAAACTTCCAAAAACATTTACAATTTTAGTATCAATGGTTCCAAATTCTGGAGGAACAATAGCGATTAATTCCTTGCCTGCAAAAAGTTCTTTTCCGTTTTTATAAGTAAAATTTGAAGCAAAAACTAATTTACCTTTTGGGTTAAAAAAGCCAGAAACTGCATATTGACTATAGTTTTGTTGAAATGCAAAAAAGAAAAGCAATACAAGAAAACAGTTTTTTTTGGAGATGTAAAATAATTTAGTTTTTAAAATTATATTCATTTAATAGCGTAAATAATTATTGTCTTTTTTAAATTCGTTTAAATTGGTCCACGTTTTTATTTTTTTTCCATTATTGTATTTTTCTGCTTTAGAGATTTCTCCTTTCGTATAAACAATAGTAATTCCGTTGAGTTTATTGCCTTTATATTCACATTTTTTAGTTGTTTTTTGTTTTTCATCATAATAAATCCACCAATTTACTTTTTGATTATTTTTATAATGACCTTCTTCTTTTTTAAATCCGTTTTCGTAGTAATAAAACCAGTAATCAATTTTTTTATCATTAAGTATCCAACCTTCTTCTTTTAGTTTTCCGTTTGGATGATAATTTTTAACATAAGTTTTTGAATCGGTATTTCCGAAAAGATTAAAAAATATAAAAAATGAAATTAATTTAATCATCTCACCTATTATAATTTATTTATTTTCTCATTAATTTTTTGAACAAAAACACGAAACACTTCTGGAACAGCATTTGGGTCACTATCTAATTCCCATATTTTTGTAACACCATTTTTTGTGAGTTGCAAATATAAAACACCGCCATCTAAAGCACCAGGATTTCCAATTTTTCGTTCTGTTGAAAGTAATTTATTGGGGAAGTAATTGATTAAGTCTTTGGTAAGATTAAATTTATCCAAACCCAAATTTACCAAACTGGCTGTATCTTCATTATAATAATATTCTAATTGGTTTATGTATGTAAAATATGTATCATCTCTAAAAACTTCACTTTTCGTTAGTTTATAAAACGGATATATGTATTGACCTTTTGAATTGAACCTTATAAAAACTAGACTATCGTTTTCGTTTAAAATCAGTTTTCTGTTTTGATTTTCATTTGAACAAGACAAAATCACAAAGAGAAATAATAAATAATATAAATTTTTCATAACTGTATTTTTAAAATCAACTTTTATTTCTGATTAATCAAATCCAACAAGTTCACATCGTTTCCTAATAAAACATCATTAGAATTGATTCTTCCTTTTTTGGAAGCATTTTCTAATTTTAAAACACCACGTGGACAAACTGCCGAGCAAATGCCGCAACCTACACAAGACGAACGTACAATATTTTCTCCTTTTTGAGCATAACTTCGTACATCAATTCCCATTTCGCAATGTGTTGTGCAATTGCCACATGAAATACATTGTCCGCCATTGGTTGTAATTCTAAATTTTGAGAATAATCGTTGTTGTAATCCTAATATTGCTGCCATTGGACAACCAAATCGACACCAAACTCGGTTTCCTAAAATTGGATAAAAACCTACTCCAATTACTCCAGAAAATGCAGAACCAATTGCAAAACCATACCATTCTCTTAATTTGAAACTATCAATAAAAAGTATATTTGTATTTCCTGAAAAGAAATTAATTCCTAAAGAAACAATAATTATTGCAATTAAAGTTCCAATAGTAAATTTGGCATCAGTATCTAAATCTTTGCGTTTAAAAATAAATAAAACGCCTGTAAAAACTATAAGAAAACCAACAATTCCATAGATAAATTGGTTTTTTGTAATGAAACTCAACGCTGGATTATCACTCAAAAATGTAAAAACTACTGCAATTGTCATAATGAATGATAGCGCTAAAACAATATGAATAGACCAACGTTCAAACTTCCAAGCTTTTTTGGTAGAATTTGATAAATGGCGGAAGCTATCGCCGGCCGTTTCTGCTAATCCACCACAACCACAAACCCAAGAACAATACCAACGTTTACCATAAAAATAAGTCAATATTGGCGAAATGATAAAAATCATTGCCACACCAAATACCAACATAAACATACCTAAATTCCCACCGTTTAAAAGATTTTTAAGATGCCAATCGTTAAAAAAGTAATAATTTAAAGGCCACATATTTTTTAGATCTTTGGCAAAATAAGCTTTCTCAGGATTTAGTTTTTCGAGAATTTCTGGAATTAAAAAGGCAAATCCCAATTGAAAAAACATTACCGAAATAGTTCTAACCAATTGGTATTTATTGTGACGGTATTTTAAAATAAATTTGTATCCCAAACCTAAAATGGCAATAGTATAAAGTGTACCGTAAACAAACCATTGTGATGCAATTTTACCATTTAATGCTAAACTTAACGGATCGAAAAATCCAATAATTCCCATATTTTTCTCGCCATTTTCACCTAATCCTAAATACTTTGGGAACCAATATAAAGCAATATAAAACATTGTTAAAACAATACCAATAGACCAAGCTACAATTCCTCTACTGGAAATGCTTTTACTATATACACCATTGTTGCTTATTCCTGCTAATCTTGAAAGATACGTTCCGTTTGCATATACAACAACTCCACAAAGAATTGAAATTATAGAAGTAATTAACCACAATGTTTTGTAAGGAAACGAAATATTTAAGAATGCTAAAACTAAAATAAAGAAACCAACAAAACCAAGTGTTAATCCTATTTTTTGTGAAAGGTTCAACTCGTTGGAATGACTTGATGTAATGGATAAATTTTTATCTAATTGGCTCATAATTATTTTGTTTTAAAGCAATGACTTGTATTACTAATTTTCTTTTAATTTCTTCATAATGTGAAGTAAAAAATTCAGGATCGAAATTGGCTAATTTTAAATTTTCGATTACAAAACCAACTGATTTTTTTTCATTTAGAATGGTATCAAAAAATTCATGACGTAATCGTATTCCGTAGATGTTAATACCTAAAAATTCATCAGTATTTTTATCATATGAAATTCTAATTGCTTTTTGTCCCAATGAATGTTCCCAATAAATTTGAGCTTCATTTTCAAGCGGATTTGCCATAACCCAACCGTAAGTTTGGTATTCTATATCCATAAATTTAGACGAATTAAACCAATTACCTGGGTTGTATTGCATTGGTTTTCCACAAATAGTTTGTGCTAATGTTTCGCCCATCATTCTACCTGTGTACCAAACGGCTTCAATGGTTTTTCTGTTTCCAATTGCTTTGTGTTGTTGGGCACAATCACCAATGGCATAAACATCTTTAATATTAGTTTCTAAAAAACGATTTACTTTTACACCTCGATCAATTTCAATATCTGAGGTTTTTAAAAAATCAATATTTGGCGAAACTCCAACCGTTAATCCAACCATACAACAGTTTATAGTTTCACCTTTGTCAGTTATAATTGATTTTACATTTCCAAATCCGTCAGAAATAATTTCATCTAAATTGGTGTCCAATCTAATGTCAACTCCGTGAGCTAAAATATGTTTGGTTATCAATTCGCTATCTTCTGTGGGTAAAACAGTATTCCAAAATGACTTTTCTCTAACCAAAAATGTAACTGGAATATTTCGAGTCAATAGCATTTCTACTAATTCAATCCCAATTAATCCGCCACCAACCACAATAGCTCTTTCGCAACTAATAGATAATTCTTCTACTTTTTCTAAATCTTGCTTAGAATATAAACTCAAAACGCCATACAAATCTTGACCTTTCCAGCCAAAACGATTGGATTTTGAACCTGAAGCAATTACTAATTTGCCATAAGACAATTTCGTTTCATCTGAAAAAATCACATTTTTATTTTTAGAATCTACACGTTCTACATAATTGTAAACTAAATTGATGTTGTTTTTTTTCCAAAAATCATCTTCATAGGGTTTAATATGTTCGAATTTCATATGTCCCATAAAAACATACATCAAAGCTGTTCGTGAAAAAAAATGTTCACTTTCAGCAGAAATAACAGTTATTTTTTTATCTGACAATTTACGAATATGTCTAGCTAGTGTTATACCAGATATTCCATTACCAATGATAACAATATGTTCCATACTATTCTTGATTTTTAAGTTGAGTAAAGGTAAAATATTTAAAAATTATAAATTGTCATTTAACTGACATTTTAAACTTTTATTAAAAAATTGCTCTCAAACCTAAATTAAATGATTGTCCTAAACCAGTATCATTTCCTCTTAAAAATTTACTATAAATAGCTTCAACATTTAACACTTTAGATAATTGGTATTTTGCACCAAATCCTCCAGCAGAATAGTTCTGTTCAAAATCATTTCCTAAATCTACCAATTGTGCGTGCTGAACAAATGTAAAAATTGTAGATTTACTTGACGCAAAATAGCTTAAAAAAACACTTGGAGCCAATTCTATACTATTGTTAGCATAACCACCATTTTTGTTTTTGGTTTTATCATCATTTAAAGATTTTTCTCCAAAAAATAAACGAGTACTTAACTCTGTAAACAATTGAAATTTATTTCCTTTAAAAGTATAATCATAGAAAAAGCGATTTTGCCAAATGTAACTATTAGCAGCTAAAAATCCATTTTCATTACTTTCTTCTTTAAAAACAGGAATGAATAAAGAACTTTGAATTGAAAAATTAGATAATTTATTAAAAGGCGAAACCTTAATTGATGGTGCAATATGAGATAATCCAAATCGTGATTTACCAATTTCATTTTTAAAACTAAATACACTTGTAGCGCTTTGTCCGTCAAATGTGTTAGAACGGTATTCTACAATTAAACCTGCATTTATTTTTTTATTATTAGAAACTCCAGTAAAAACTTCTAATGAAGTTGTTAAGAAACTTTCTCTATCAATAGTGCTTTTTACTCCTTTATCTGTTCTTTCAGTTTGAGTATATAATCCATTAAACCATTTAATATCAATTTTTCCTTTTTCTAATAATTTAGAAGGTGTATAATTTTGAATATTAGATTGTTCAACTGCTGTGCTATCTTGTTGGGCAAAAGTTGCAAAACTAGTTAGTATGATTACTATTACTATTACTTTTTTTATCATTTGTGTTTGTTTAAATTGATTTTTAGATATTACTTTTTATTCAAAGTCCAATCATAGGTATAATAGGAAACTTTGTATTTAGTGTCAATTTTGGAATCTCTAAATTGGTTTATAAAATCTATATCATTTTTTCCTTTCGAAATAAAATCTGCTTTATACCATTCAAAAATTTGAGATAGTTCTACTTTTTTAGAAGCAGCATTTACTTTTATAAAATTAGGATTGTTTAGAGCTAATTTGGCTTGTTTGTTTAATTGATCTTCTAATGTTTCTGGAAGATAGGCATTATTGATAATTGGCGGACAACCATTTGCACCACACACTAATACAAAATGAACTCTAGGATCATTATATTTTTCACGTATCATTTTATTTTCAATATCGTTTAAAGTATATTTTTTTCCAGCAAGTAAATACGTTCCTTTATCAAATAATCCAGCAATATCTAATGGTGATTTAACTGGATATTTTGAAACAATTGCTTTTATTAGAGTTAGATTATATGCATTAATCCAAAATGCTTTTTGAGAGTTAACTGTTTCTTTTGAAACATCAATTTTTGCTACAATTTCTAATACTTCATTCAACAATGCAGGATCGTTTTTAATTGTTTGATAATCAACTTTTCCATTTGATACATTTTTCTTTAAAAACAAATCTGTTTTTGAAAAAAAAGAGGTTAAATCCTTCGCATTACTTGTAGTTATTACGGATATAAATAGTATAGCAATATACTTTTTCATTGGTTTATTTTTTAATAATTATTGGGACAAAAAAGGTTGAGAGAAAATTGTGATTAGAATTTTACTTTACAATTAGAATAAAATAACTTTTCATTTTTTTTAAAACTGGAAGCTTGATTTTCATCAAACTTCCAGAATAATTAAAACAAAGTAAAAATGAAATTTTAATTTTTTTTATTACTAAATAAATTATCTAGTAACCGTTCCTGTAGGAAAAGAAGTTAAACTTCTCATCATATTTACAGTTGCTCCTTCAACAGGAGTTGTAGCAACAGTATGAGAAAGTGGTTTTAATGTAAATGGCATTGGTGAATTATCTGGATTTGGTTCAACAGAAATTACTAATGTTGCACCACTTAAATTCCAAGGAAAAGTTACACCTGTTGGGGCATTTACAATAAAATCTTCACCAGGAAAAGGCGGAGCAGACAATGTTCCTGAATAAGAAGCAGTTAAATCTGAAGCACCAGGATTAGAAAATTTACCAGTACTTAAAACGGTACCGTTTTTTACAACCCAACCTTCATATTTCCAACCAGCTTCTAATGTTGGCAAGCTAAAACCATTATTTGGACCAGTTCCATCCATAAACCAAACTCCTGCAAAAGGATCCATTGTACTCATAGAAGTTGGCGAAGCAATTAAATATTTTCCAGCAGAAGTTGAAAAATCACCAACAATTCCAGAATTTACAGCTGCCGAATTTCCAGAAAAATCGCCTACTAAAAACTTAGTATTTGATGGTGCAGGATCAGTATCATTAGCTGGTTCTATACTTAAAACGAACTTAGTTGCGCTAGATAGTGCCGTTGCATTAACATCAAAAGTAGTTTTTGATAAAACTCCTGCATCGTTAACTGTAAATGTTCCTGTAGTAACTGGCGAACCGTTTACTACAATCCAACCTTCATACTTGTAATTTGCACCCAAATTTTCTAGTCCAGTTAAATTTAATTTTAATTGCGGTGCAACCGGCGAAGCGTTATCGTCTTTATTACACGATACTAATACCATTGTAAATGCAATTAGTGATAAGAATTTGTTTTTCATATAAATTTGATTTTTAAAATTTTAACAAATATCAGTTGGCAAACTATAATTTCTATTTTCAATTTCACCTCAATAGTTAGCAATTTTACATATTGACTATAAAGTATAAAAAATTGTACCGATATTTGAAATGTTATTAAATTAAATTATGAAAAAAATTGCTTTATTCTTATTTTTAGGATTTACATTATTATCTTATTCTCAAACAAAAATCGTTGAAAGCATTGATTGGAAAGGTGCAAAAAAAATGAATAAAAAGTTTATGACTGAATTTATTCAAACTAAAATTAGTACTGCCATAGACAGTCTAAAGCTAGAAAATGATGTTGATGCATTAACACGATTGAACGGAATTTCTAAAGTAACCTATGAAGTAAACACGACTTCTCTTGGTAATTATGCCGTTATTTATACTATTGTAGAAGATTTTAGTATTATTCCTAATTTATCTTTATGGACAACCGATGTAACCACAGCTTATAGAATAGGATTATATGATTTTAATTTTTTAGGCAGAAACAATACTGTTGGAGGTTTTTATCAATACAATGGCGTTTCTTCTTTTGGGTTTAATTATTCATCTCCGTTTTTATTTAGTACAAAATTAGGACTTGAAGTTAGTGCTCATAAATTAGGAAGTATTGAACCTATTTTTTTTGAAGGAACAAAAGCAACGTATCAATACATAAACACTGCCGCTGAACTGCTTGGCGTTTATCGAATAAATTATAGAAATTCATTTAAACTCGGATTTTCTATATTTAATGAAGATTATAAATATCAAAACGGTGCAACAAGTGTCAATGTGCCTTTAGAGTTGAAGGTTGATAAGTATTTGTTTAAATCAAACTATTTATATGATAATTTAAAATATGATTATTATTTGGTAAAAGGATTTAGAAATTCAACTTTTTTTCAAGTGGTAAAAACTTCGAGTGAATTTCAAAATAGCTTTGTAATTGGTTGGAATGATTTGTCTTATTTTAAAAGAGTTGGAGGTAATGGAAATTGGGCAAATCGACTAAGATTGGGTTTGTCTACTAATGATGTTACGCCATTTGCTCCATTTTCTGTAGATAATAATCTTAATATTAGAGGAGTTGGTAACATAATAGATAGAGGAACTGGAACCATAGTAATGAATAGTGAATTTAGAAAAACTCTTTATGAAAAAAAGTGGTTTGTACTGCAAGGAAATGCTTTTGTAGACGCTGGAACTTGGCGACAACCAGGAGAAAATTTTGATAATTTTTTTGATAAAAAAAATGTGCGTGTTTATCCTGGAATTGGAATTCGATTAATACATAAAAGTATCTTTAATGCTATTTTTAGATTAGATTATGGTTATGGAATTACAAAAAATAGTAGTAAAGGAATTGTTTTTGGAATTGGTCAGTATTTTTAAGAGTTAGAAGATGGAAGTTAAAAGATGGAAGTTTTATATTGTGTGTTTTTATTGTTTATTAGTATCTGATTTTGGTTTTGGACAATCTAAAATTAACGGAATTAGTTTTGTTGCATCTGATAAAGAAATTAATACAAATGCAATAAAACCTGTAATTGCTATCAATGCCAATTGGGTAACTTTAATGCCTTATGGTTTTATGAAAACAGAAAGTGATACAACAATAACCTTCAACAGCAAACGACAATGGATTAACGAACGAAAAGAAGGTATTGAAGCAACATCTAAATTATTTAAAAGTAAAAAAATTAAGGTGATGCTAAAACCTCAAATTTGGATTCCAAAAGGCGGTTTTACTGGTCGTATAAAGATGAAATCTGAAAAAGAATGGATTGCATTTGAAAATAATTATCAAAAGTTTATACTTTTTTATGCCAAGCTTGCTCAATCTACAAATTGTGAATTATTTTGTATTGGGACAGAAATGAACTCGTTTGTAATTGCTCGTTCAAAATATTGGAAGGAATTAATCAATAAAATTAAAAAAATATATAAAGGAAAAATTACTTACGCAGAAAATTGGGATACATATAAAAGTGTTCCTTTTATTTCTAAATTAGATTATATTGGTATTGATGCCTATTTTCCTTTAGATACTACTAAAACGCCATCAATAAAAGCTATAGAAACTGCTTGGAAACCTTTAAAAAAAGAAATGCAACAGTTGGCAAAAAAATATAACAAGGAGATACTTTTTACAGAATATGGTTATCAAAGTAAAGATTATACCACTTTAGAACCTTGGGATCATTCTAAAAGTAGAACTGTAAATTTAAAAGGACAAGAAAATGCTTTAACTGCAATTTTTAATCAATTTTGGAAAGAAGATTGGTTTGCTGGTGGGTTTTTATGGAAATGGTACGATAACAATAATGAAGCTGGCGGAACTACTGATAGTGATTATACAGTTCAAAATAAACCGTCTGAAAAAATTGTAAAAAAGCAGTATTCAAAAAAATAAAAAAAGTGCAACTAAAATTAAAGTTGCACTTTTCCCTCTTAAACAAAACAAAACAGGTTGGTATTAATTTTTTATCAATTGTTTTTGATAAATTTTATTTTCGTTATCTGTAATTTTTACAAAATAAATGCCTGAGCTAAGTTGGCTAACATTTATACTATTGTTATTATCAGATAATTGATCTTTACTTTCAAAAACCATACTACCCAAAGTAGTATATATAGCAACTTTATAATTTGTAGTACTATCTTCTAGTTGAATATTTAACTCGTTAGTTGCAGGATTTGGATATAATTGTAGCTTGTTGTTTTCAAAATTATTGGTACCAAGTAAAGAACAATCTGAAGATGTAAATGGTGTAAAACTTCCAAAATCCCAAAATTGACTAAACGCTTGACAGTAAAAATAAACAGTTTCAAAATCTGTTATATTCATTCCGGCTGGAATTGTTTTAGTGTAATTGGTATTACTAGTTGGATTCATTCCCATCTCTATTTTAGGTCTTGAATTAAACATTGCTGGAATTTTTAATTGTGCATTGGTTAAAGTTCCTCTATCTACTAAAAAAATTCTAACATCTGGACCAGCAGCAGTACTAAAATTGGATGATAAACTAACCGATACAGAAGTTGGAGAATTTAAAACCACATTTACATTTCCTAAAACATTATACATTGGAACATTTGAGTTATTACCAAATGAGGTAACACTTTTATTACATTGAGAATTTGTAACATGACTTAATCCTATTGTGATTAAAAGTAAAAAAGTAATTTTTTTCATAGCTGTAATATTTAAAATTAACATTACAAAGTTGCTAATTAATTAAAAGTAAGCTATTGACTATTTTACCTTAAAGGTTATCAAAATTACTTTTAAGATTGTACCGATTTATTTTCGCGAAATTCTTTAGGAGAAACACCTTGTTTATTTTTAAAAAAACGACTAAAGGATTGAATGTCTTCAAAACCCAATTCAAAAGCGGTTTCTTTTATACTTTTTTCAGAATTTAAAAGTATACGTTTGGCTTCAATAAAAATTCTATCTTGAATAATTTGTAAAGGCGATTTTTGAATATGATTGGCAAATAAATTGGTTAAAGATTTTGCAGGTTTATTCATTAAATCGGCATATTCTGCAACTGTATGTTTAGTTTTATAATGTACTTCTACTAGAAAACTAAAGTTTCTAATAACATCCATTTTAGTTTCTTGAACGTACACAATTTTATTTTCGTCTTTAAAAATTCGAGTTGCAATTATTAAAAAACGCTTCAATAGCATTTGCAACATTTCAATTTGCATTTCGTCTTTATTCTTTAATTCTGCCAAAAAAACACTCCAAAGTAATTCAAACTTTTTAATATTTTCTTCATTCAAATTAATAATTGGCACTTGTGATGCTCCAAAAAATAAAACGCCTTTGCAACCAATTTCGCTATCGTGATTATTAATACAGTAAAAATTACGATTAAAACGTATTATGTTAATGTCTTCAACTTTAGAAATATTAACTTTATGAAATTCAGTTAAAAAAACCATTTGATTTGGTTTTAAAACATAGGTAACATTATCTATAATTAAGGTTGTTTCTTTTTGGGCATTCCAATAAACAGATAGCGTGTCGTCATTATTTCTATTGACAATTTCAACATCTGTACTTTTTAAATGAGTTAGTAAAAGGTATTCGCTAGATGGTCCAAAAAATTCCATAGCAAGGTTTTTAACAAAAATAGTACTTTTTTTATGTTAAATTGCTCTGTATTTATCAAAAAGTTACAAATATTTAGTAATTTTTTCTGGTTCTATAGAATGATGTGAGTCTTTAAAAACCACTTTTCCGTTTTTTATTACAATTATTTGTGGAGATTGATGAATTACATTTAGCTCTTTTGCAATAAAATTAGATACTGATCGATAATTCAATAAATCTAAATAGTTAAAATCTGCTGTTTCTGTTAGTAAATCAGAACCGTTAGTTAATCTTTCTTTTGCAAATGCGCTAATTCCACAAGTTGTACTGTCTTTAAAAATTATTTGCGGTTTGTGTTCTGATGCAATAATTATTAACTCGATTTCTTCTTCGGTAGTAATATTTTTCCAGTTTTTCATAGTTTTATTTTATATTTTTTTTGTAATATTTAAGTAATTCTTTTTGAGTTAAACCAAGTTTATATTTTACATGAATCATAAAAAAATGGAACTGCAATTTAAAGACTCCATTTTTTAAATATTTTCTTGCTGATGTAGTAACTGATTTTTGAATAACTTTGAATTTTGAATTTTTGTATAATCTATGAATCAATTCGTTATCTTCATAAATTGATAAATTTTCATCGAAACCATTTAGTTTTTCAAATAATTTTTTTTCAACAAATAATGATTGATCGCCGCCACGGCACGATAGAAAATTGAATTGTGTAAACCATTGTGATACTTTTAAAACAATATGATTGCTATCGAATTTCATTTTAAAACAACCTGAAAGATTACCGTTTTGAACTTGATTTACAATTTCAGCATCAAAATTTCTTGGTGGAAAGGTATCGCAATGCAAAAAGTATAAAATATCTGAAGTTGCATTTTTTGCACCAGTATTCATTTGAATAGAACGACCTTTTTTAGAATGAATAATTTTAATTGAAGGATAGTTTATTAGAATTTCTATTGTTTTATCTTGACTTCCACCATCAACAATTAGAATTTCTTTGGTAAAATTTGGATTTTTAATTTTTATTAAATAGTCGAGTAGTTTAGAAATACTATTTTCTTCATTGAGAACAGGAATGATTATCGAAATAGTCATTACTTATTCAAACTCCAATTATAATCTAAAAACTTCACTTTAGCTTTTTTATCAATCTTTATGGTTGAATACTTGTTTAAAAAATCAATTATCGATGTTTTTTTTGTTTTAAAATCGCCACCAAACCAATTGAATATTTCTGATATTTTTATTTCGGATGCAGTAATTGTATTCTTCGTTTTATCGTTTATGAATAATTTTGTTACTGTTTCTAATTGTTTGTTTATTATTTCAGGCAAATAAGCTTCGTTTAATAAATTTGGACACGAAAATGAAGCACAATTGATAGCAAAATGAATTCTTGGTTCATTCATTTTTCGAAGTATTTTATGTTCTACATCGCTTAATGAAATTTTAGTTTTACCAGAAATAATACATTTTTTATCCCAAACATTATCAATATCTTTTATGCTTTTTGTTGGATAATTATCGATTACCACTTTTAAAGTATATGCGTTGTAAACATTAATATAATAAGCTAATTTTTCGTTTTTAGACCATTTATCTGTTGGTTGCGTTTTATCAAATTTTGCGATAATTACATCCAATTCAATTTTGTTGGTTTTAATTTTATCGTAATTTACATTTCCTTTATCTGAAACGTATTTTCCTAGAAATTGATTGTAACTTTTATAATCAAAATTTTGCGCAAAACTTGTTGCACTTATCAGCAATAAAAGAATTATTTTTTTCATTTTTTAAAATTTTAAAGGATAGGTTTCTTGATGCATAAAATCTTTTGGAAATTTTTCATCATCTTCAAATCCGAGTTCATTATCTCGACCATCACTTGGAATATAATTGGTTTTAAAAATATAGTCCCAAATGCTTAATGTTATTCCAAAATTCATACCATATTTATTTGGCATAGCTTTACTGTGATGCCAAATGTGCATTTTAGGATTGTTGAAAATGTATTTTAAAAATCCGTAATCCCAACCTAAATTGGCGTGATTTAAATGTCCGATGGTTATGGCAAAAAAGTGAACAATAAAGACATCTTGAACGCTAAATCCACCAATAATTGCTAAAGGAATGTACAACATCGATTTGTAAATTACTGGTTCCATCCAATGATATCGAAGATGCGCTGCAAATCCCATTTGTTTTACAGAATGATGTACTTTATGAAAATTCCAAAAAAACGATATTCGATGTAACATTCTGTGTGTAATCCATTGAATAAAATCGGAAACTAAAAAGAATGTAAGAAGCGAGATTGCTTTTGGAAAATTTGATAAATCGATAATTTGAATCGATACTAATTGAAGATTAAATAACGACAGAAAATCATTAAATAATTGTTCGGTTACATTCGATAATGCTATCAAAACAATTAGATTAAGTATAAAGAAGTTGAAAAACATATAGAACACATCCAACCAAAAATCTTTTCTAAAAACTGGTTGATTTTTTCGCCAAGGAAACACAATTTCTAAAATAAAAACGGCTAAAGAAATAAATATCAATCCATAGAAATAGTTTTCGATATGAAGCGAAAAAATTTCATTTTTTAGGTAATTAAAATAACCTGAATACGAATTGGATACTATTTCTTTATATTCATTCATAAATTATAATTTAGCATATAATCCTAAGTTTAATGTTGGAGCTAAAGGAGCGTTTTTAATATCAAAAGCGCCAAAACCTGCAAGATTAATTCCAAATTTATCTTTTTTAAACTCATAATTTAGTTTAATTCCAATTGAATTATAATTTTGCCTGTCACTTGTTGAAAGATTACTGTAAATATCGTTAATAAAAGCAGATTCTTTTGAAATATTATTTTTAGTTTCTAACCCCAATATTATATGACCTTTTGGAATAACTTCATATCCAATTTCGCCATTAAATCTAAAAAAATCAGAATAATTATTATCCATATAACCATACCCAATATTTCCGTAATAATACAATTTATTTTTACTTTTACCAATAGATATATAGGGCAAAAATGTTGAGGCATTAAAACCTGTAGCTATAAAATTAGTTTTGTTTTTTGAAATGGTATTTGCAGAAATCATTATTCCAGAACTAATTTTCCAGTTTTTATCAGATAATTTATATTTTAATCCTAATGAAACGTTTCCAATTCCTGAATGGCTTTCGGTTGTATTTAAAAATTCATTCTCTACAGAAACCGATTTATAAGGTAAAATAAAATTTACTGTAAGTTTATTTGTTAATCCATATTCTGAATAAACTTGAAGAGAAACGTCAGCAACATTTTCATTTAAATCTTGTTTTTTTCCGTTTTCGTCGGCAGTTTGATTATAATATAATCCAGTAAGGCCAAGTTGAACATAAGCTTTTCCTTTTTCTCTTGTCCACGGACTTTGAGCTAAAGAAAGTTGGATTGATAGAACGGTAAGAACAAGTATAAGATTAATTTTTTTCATAATTTTTGTTTTTAATTTTGTTAAACTATTATTTTATTTACTAGCAACATCCACCACCATTATAATGAAAAGTGCTTTCACTAATAAAAATATCATTTCTACCTAATGATGCTATCGCTGCAGCGGTTTTATCACAAATTGCTAACGGTTGGTTTTTCATTAAAGTGTGTCCTTTTTTATCATCAAAATAATCATCTGAACCATAATAAATTGCTGCTTTTCCTGTAAACACACAAGCACCATCAGATGGCATTGAATCTTTTATGGCGCAAACTTCAATACTTTCGATATAAATTAATTCATCTGTTGGATAGTTTACTGTATCTAAAATTCGATACGGACGACGACCACGAATTTCTATTGTTCCAAAACCAACATCGGTCAACGCTTTAATATACTCTGCAATTGGAATACTTCCACTTAAACACAAAGCACGTAAATGATCATCGTTTCGTAAAGTTTCATTCATTGGTTGTTCACATGTTGGATCGCTCATTACTAATCGTCCATGAGGTTTTAAAACACGATACATTTCTTGTAAAGCTTTTTTCAAATCTTCGGTTTTAAAAATATTGAACAAGCAATTTTGTGCAGCAATATCAATGCTTTCATCTTCAATTGGCAGATTTAAAGCATCACCTTTTTTGAGCTCGACAAACTCGCTTTTAAACCAATCATTTTGTTTTTCGGCTTCAATGAAATTTTTACGAGAAGCTTCTAGCATTTCATCAACAACATCAACACCAATTACACCACCTTTTTGACGAGAAAAATAAGAGAATTGCAACAATTCCATTCCACCACCAACGCCAACATACAAAACTTTTGGATTATTGATTAGATCTTGCGCCGAAATAGTGCTTCCGCATCCATAATTCATTTCCTGCATAATAATTGGAATTTCTAATCCAGGGAATTTCCAAATAGGTGTTGTAGTGCAACATAATCCAACATCTGGAGTTAAAGCTGCGTTTTTATATAAATCGTTGGTTGCGTCAAGATAATTTGCCATAATAAAAAGTTTTTATATCGTTTTTAATTGATTATTGTTAATATATTTCCATACAAATACAGATGAAATTGCGCCTAAAATTGGTGCAATAATATAAAGCCATAAATGTTCTAAATGATTGGATATTAATGCTGGTGCAAATGATCTCGCTGGATTCATGGATGCACCACAAATTGGACCTGCAAATAAAGCCAATAATAAAACGGTTGCTCCAATTGAAATTCCAGCAAACAAACCTTGCTCTTTTGAACCGTGAGCAACATTTAAAATAACAAACATTAAAATGAAAGTAATAATAAACTCTAAAATAAATGCTTGAAAATTAGTGTTTGAAGGCATTGTTGCACCTAAATGAATATTTTTAGGAAATAACAAACGCAAAGTTACACTTGCTAAAACAGCTCCAATTAATTGACTGATAATATAAGGTAAAACCTCTTTTACTTCAAACTTTTTAGCAACTGCAAAGGCAATAGTAACTGCTGGATTAAAATGCGCACCCGAAATACTTCCTAGCGAATGTATCATTGCCATAACAATTAAACCAAAGGTTATAGCAATTCCCAAATGCGTAATTGAACCATTTGTTTCTTGATTAATTACAATTGCTCCTGTACCACAAAATAGCATGGAAAATGTTCCTATTACTTCTGAAATATACTTTTTCATTTAGAGTTTAATTAATTCTTTAAAAAGTGTAATCATTTTTGGTTCGGCTTGACCCGCCAAAGCAACTATTTCAGGAATATTAACTGGTTTTAAATCGTCCGGATTGCATTCATCGGTTAAAACTGAAATTGCTAAAACTGGCAATTGTAGATGATTGGCAACGATTACTTCTGGAACAGTACTCATTCCGACAGCATCTGCACCAATAATTTTTAGCATACGATATTCGGCTTTGGTTTCTAGTTGCGGACCAACAACTGCAGCGTAAACTCCTTTATGTAAATTGATGTTGTTTTCTTGGGCAATTTTAATAACTTTATTTCTTAAATTAACATCGTAAGGTTCGCTCATATCTGTAAAACGTTCACCAAAATCTGAAACCGTCGCAAATGCTAATGGAGAACTTCCTTGTAAATTAATGTGATCTTCAATAAGCATTAATTCGCCTTTTTTAAAATTTAAATTAATTGCTCCTGCTGCATTAGATAGTAATAATTTTTGAATTCCCAATGCTTTTAAAATTCGAATTGGTAACGTTACTTCTTGTAACGAATAACCTTCGTATAAATGAAATCGTCCTTGCATAACGATTACTTTTTTTCCTTCAAGAGTTCCAAAAATTAATTTACCCGAATGAAACTCAACTGTTGAAAGAGGAAAATTTGGAATATCAGAATAATTAATTTCTTTTTCAATTTGCATAAGATTAACCAATTGCCCTAATCCTGTGCCTAGAATTATACCAATTTTAGGATTTAAAAATCCGTTTTTTTGTAAAAAAGTAGTCGTTTGTTGAATGGCTTTAATCATGGATTTTTTTTATTTTTTGCTGTAACTCAGTATTATTTTTGTAGAAATTAGATGCGATTAAATCTTCATAAGTATCAATATCGTTTAAGGTTTCTATTAATGAAAAACAGGTATTATTAGATTTTAATTCTTCTAAAGTAACTTCTAATAAATTACTTTTACTCCAAGGTTTATCTTTAAATATTTCTGCATATAATTGATTCATTCCTATTAAATAATAACCACCATCTTCTGCTGGACCAAAAACCACATCACTTTTTTCTAATTTATTAAATGCGTTTTCAATAATTGTATTTGAAATATCTGGCAAATCGGAACCAATTAAAACTATAGATTGATAATCTTGTTTGAAACCATCAGAAAAGGCATTTTTCATTCGAGCACCTAAATCAACTCCGAACTGAGTTCTTTTTTCTGAATTTTTCCATTTTGTTTCAACAACAGCATCCGAAAAGTAAATTACTTTATCAATATTAATAGTTGAAGTTGATTTTTCGGTAATTGCGACTAATTCTTTATAAATTTCAAAAGCACCTTCATCACCAATAGTTTTGGCTAATCGGGTTTTTACTTTTCCTAATTTTATATTTTTTACAAAAATGATTAATAATTTTTTCTTCATAATTAAACAACTGAACCTTGACAGCTGCTTCCAGCACCAGCTGTACAACCGTAACAATGTTGTGAGATAATTATATTTCGATTGGTTAAATTTTCTTCATTAAATTGAGAAATGTGTTTTTCGGAAGAAGCTACTTTTAAACCAAGCATTTGATTAAAATCGCAATCATATAAATAACCGTCCCAACTTACAGAAATGGTATTTCTACACATAACATTTTCGACTGCTTTTGGATTGTAAGCTTCGACTAAAGCATACATATAATCTTCATAATTATCAGAATTTATGAGGTAATCTAAAAATCGTGAAATAGGCAAATTTGTAATAGCAAAAAGCGAATTAAAATCAATGTCAAAATCTTCTTTTAGGGCTTTCTTAAAATCGTTCTGCAAAGCCATTTGATCAGTTGGTAAAAATGCGCCTGATGGATTATAAACCAAATCGAGTTTTAGATTACTATTTTCTTTTCCGTAACCTACTTTGTTTAGCATTTGCAGTGCTTGAATTGATTTGTCAAAAACGCCATCGCCACGCTGTTTGTCTGTTTTTTCTTTTTTGTAATAAGGTAAAGATGAAATAACGTGAATATTATGTTTGGCGAAAAATTCAGGTAAATCGTGGTGTTTTTTATTAGCAAGAATAATGGTTAAATTTGAACGAACAATAAAATCTTTTACACCAATTTTTGAAGCTTCATCAACAAACCAACGAAAATTTGGATTCATTTCTGGAGCGCCACCAGTTAAGTCTAACGTAGTAACTTTAGTAGACTTTAGTACTTCTAAAATTTGTTTCATCGTTTCAATAGTCATTATTTCTTTTCGATCTGGACCTGCATCAACGTGACAATGAGCGCAAACTTGATTGCACATATAACCAACATTTATTTGTAGAATCTCTATTTTTGATGGACGTAATGGAAATTGATTAGTTTCTTTTATTTTATCAACAAAAGTGGGCAATGAACCAGTTGCAAAAATTCCGTTAGATAGAATTTCTAACTGTCTCTCTGTTTTAGAAAGTGGATTTTGAGTAGCTTGTAGCGATTTTAATGTCATAGCAGTTTATAGAAGTCAAATTTCTTATATTTTATAATAATTGAGTATTCAATTTTTCCTTAATAATTGTCAATTTTCTAACAATTACATAGAAAGTTTATCATATTTATTCATCATTTGAACACTATGTACTAAAGAAGCACCACCACGAATTGCAGCAGCAACGTGAACTGCTTCCATCATTTCTTCTTTGGTAATTCCACGTTTTAAACCGTCACCAGTATAAGCATCAATGCAATATGGACATTGGACAGTGTGGGAAACCGCTAATGCAATTAATGATTTTTCACGAGCAGTTAGACTTCCTTCTTCAAATACTTTTCCGTAATAATCAAAGAATTTTGTCGCCAATTCGTCATTCCAATCGGCTATTTTTCCAAATTTTTTCAAGTCAGCAGGATCATAATATGTTTTTTCCATTTTTAGTATATTTTTTTTCCTTTAATTAAGTATTTACTCCATTCTTTAGAAAATGCGTGAATGTTTTCTGTTGGAATTTGATTATTATCTATAACTTCTTCGTCTTTATTTTTCCATTCAAAAATTCCACCATATAAATTGAAGACATTTTTATATCCTAATTTTTTAAGTTTAGTACCGATAATCTCGCTACGTATTCCAACTGAACAATATACGATTATAGTATCATTAAAGTTTTTATATTTTTCTTTTACAATTTTTGAATTAAACTTATCATAACCAATACAAAAGGCATTTTTTAAGTGACTAACATTAAACTCTTTTAGTTCTCTAGTATCAAAAATAATAGGGCTTTTAAGTTTTTTAAATTCTTCTATTTGTATGTAAGGAATTGTTTTTTTATTGTATTTGACTAAAAGACTGTCAATTGGTGATTGTGCAAATATTATTGTAGAAAAAAAGAACAAACTGAATAGATATTTCATAACTGATTTTAATTTATGACGCTTTTTTATAATTTCCTTACATAATTAGATAATCATTTTTTATTGAGAATTATAGACTAATTGATATAAATCTAAATATCAAAAACCAGATTATACCTCTCAAATTCACAATTCTTCAACATTAGCTTATAAATTATTTGACTTTTTACCAAGACCAAGTTTTAAAAAAGGTGGATGGTTTTTTCAAATGAAAATAGATTTAGACTTTGCCCCAAAAGAATATTAAACGATGGAATATTGGTTCATGAAAGTGTTTTTAACAAAATTGATGAAACTATTTACAATCCAACAAATTTAAATAAAGATAGAACTAAATTTAGAGTTGAAAAAAATACTTCAATTAAATATTAATTTTACTGAATATTAAATAAAACTCATTATAATAAATTTACTAAAATAATTAAATTTATATTCCATAATCCTTTATTTTTTAAGTAAGTTTGCATAAATAATTTTGAATATAAATAAGTTACACTATGAGTATACCTGTAAAATAGTAACTCATAGAAAGCGTTGTAAACACTGATAAAAATATAAGAGTTGCGGAGCCTCTTTCTCAGCAGAAAAAAGTTTTTTATTTAAAACTTACAATTTTAAAACTCTTTAATCTTAAATGGTTAAAGAGTTTTTTTTATTTTTGATAATATCAATTTGTAATTATAAAATAGTAATAAATAATAAAAATATTTTAATTTAAAAATTTAAAATAGAATTACTAATCGCACACAAAAAATTAGAAATGAATACTTTTGAACAATTTAATCTTCCTAAATCATTACAAAAAGCAGTTAATGCAATTGGTTTAACTACTCCTACTCCAATTCAAGAAAAGTCTTTTTCGTCAATAATGTCTGGTCGCGATGTAATGGGAATTGCACAAACTGGAACAGGAAAAACTCTTGCTTACTTATTACCACTTTTAAAACAATGGAAATTTGTTGCTACAGATACACCAAGAGTTGTAATTTTAGTTCCAACTCGTGAGTTAGTTGTTCAAATTGTAGATGTTATAGAAAGTTTAACCCAATTTATGTCGGTTAGAACGCTAGGAATTTATGGCGGCGTAAACATAAATACTCAAAAAAAAGCGGTGTATACTGGAATCGATATTCTTGTGGGAACACCAGGAAGAACGATGGATTTGGCATTAGATAATGTTATAAGATTTGATTCTTTACAAAAATTGGTTATTGATGAGTTTGACGAAATCTTAAATTTAGGTTTTCGTTTTCAGGTGACTTCATTATTAACTATGATGAAAAACAAACGTCAAAATATTCTATTTTCGGCAACAATGACTGATGATGTTGATGCAATGCTTGATGAATATTTTGAGTTACCAGAAGAAATTACACTTGAAAAATCTGGAACTCCGCTTGAAAAAATTGAACAATTGGCTTATTATGCACCCAATTTTTTAACTAAAATTAATCTTTTAAATCATATTCTTGCAACAGACGAAAGCACTTCTAGAGTTTTAATTTTTGCAAATAATAAAAAAACAGTCGATTTAATTGCAAACAGCATTGAGGAAATTTATCCTGAGCAATTTGGTGTAATACATTCTAACAAATCTCAAAATTATCGTTTAAATACAATGGCTTCTTTTCAAGCTGGCGATTTAAGAGGAATTGTTACAACAGATGTAATGGCTCGTGGTCTTGACATTAATGATGTTACACATGTTATAAACTTTGAATTTACAGAAATTCCAGAGCAATACATTCATAGAATTGGTAGAACTGGTCGTGCAGATAAAAGCGGAATTGCTATAAGTTTTATTGCTCCAAGTGAAGAAGATATTCAAATTGAAGCTGAAGTATTAATGGAAAAAGAAATTACTTTTCTTGATTTTCCTAAAAATGTTGAAGTTGCCACAAGATTATTAGAATTTGAAAAAGACAGAAAAAAAGTAAAACAACTTTTAAAACGAGTAAAAAAAGAAGGTGGCGAAGCATTTCACGAAAAATCGGCTAAAAATAAACAAGTAAATCTTGGTGGTCCAGCTAAAACCAAACCTAGAAAAACGGCTTCAAGAAATCGTGGTGTTGAGCGTACTCGTGACGCTAAGAGAAAGAAAAAGTAATTATATTTTAATTTTATACAAATAAAAATTAGATTCTTGCACCTCGGTATCATTGTCTTCGCAAAGTAAAAATGTTAATGAAGTTGCCAATTTTTCGTAAACTGTTATTCCTTCTAACTTGGCGGTTTTAGTAATTTTTTTTGTAAATTCTACCTTCATAGTTTCTGGATTTATGCTTCCTATTATGCTTCCTACAACTTCGCCATCATCGTAGGTAGATTGTGTGTCTTCGGCTGTTGCCAGAAAATAAATTTTGTTATTTACCCAAACTGCATCAGTAAACGTGGTTTCTATTCCTTTTATTTTGGGTAGTTTTATTTTGTTGTAGATAACCGAAAAATCGTCTGTTAGATTTTTTCCTCCTATTGTGAAAATGGCGTTTTTAGAATTTTTTCCGTTGCCTCTATTAAAAAGATACCAATTGGTACCATCATAAATTGCACCTTCTAGATTAAAATTTTCTGGTTTTATTTCTCCAAAACTTTGCATTGTTTGGTACAAAGCTGACAAATCATTGGTTGCAATTGGCTTTTTGGTTCTTGCATCTAGTTGAACCATTATATTCCTATTTTGTGTTGAGCCAGAACCAAAAATGTAAATGTTATTTTCGAATTGAGTTATGGCTTCAAAATCGGGTTTTAGTTTTTTTATTATATTTTCGGAAGCATTTTCTACTATTGGATGTTTTTGTAATTGCTTGTTTGTAAAATTATATTCGTAAAGAAAAGAACTGTTATCGCCAATTGCTAGTAAAATATTATTGGAATATAGTAAGCCAGATGCTGAACCAAGACCAATTATTTTTAATAGTAACTGAAGTTGAAAATTTTCCATAAGTTTGTAAGTAGTTTAGCCCAGATAGAAGTGAAAAGCTTTTTAGGAAGAATTGCTACTTTTTCTTGACAATAAACTGCGACCAAAGGAAGCACGTTTAGTGGCAATAGAAAAATGCAATTGTTGCTGAAAACTTGAAACGTATAGCTGGATTGGCTTTAAATTAAAATTAATGATACAAATATAAATAAATTAGATATGAAATTTTTAAATGTAGAGGATTATAAAGTTACTGGGAAAATTGAGTTAAACAAGATTCCAACAGTTTTAAAAAGTGATGAAAGTAGCGAAGATCTTGAAGAAAAACTAGATAAATTGCAAGCAAAATTGAGTAAAAAACAAGATGCAATGTATGCTCATAATAAATATAGTTTTTTAATTTGCCTTCAAGGAATGGATACTAGTGGCAAGGACAGCTTGATTAGAGAGGTTTTTAAAGAATTTAATCCAAGAGGTGTTGTGGTGCATAGTTATAAAACGCCAAATAGTACTGAGCTAGAACACGATTATTTATGGAGACATTATATTGCGTTGCCAGAGAAAGGAAAATTTGCTGTTTTTAACCGAACGCATTATGAAAATGTGTTGGTTACAAGAGTGCATCCTGAATATATATTGGGCGAAAACTTGCCTGGAATAAACAAAGTTGAAGATATTACGCCAAAATTTTGGGAAAATAGAATGGAACAAATTGTAAATTTTGAAAATCATATTTCTCAAAATGGTACTGTTGTTTTAAAATTTTATTTTCATATGAGTAAAGAAGAGCAACGTCTTAGATTGTTAAAACGTCTTGAAAATGAAGAGGATAATTGGAAATTTTCTACTGGCGATTTAAAAGAAAGAGCACTTTGGGATGATTATATGAAGTATTATGAAGAAGCAATTAATAAAACGTCTACCGATTTTGCGCCTTGGTTTATAATTCCGAGTGATGATAAAGAAATGGCTCGTGTAATTGTGGCAAAAATTATTTGGGAAGAATTGCAAAAACTTACCGATATTATTGAACCTCAACTTGATGCAAAGGTTAAAGAAAATATAGAATTGTATAAAGAACAATTGAAAGGATAAAAAAAATGCTCTGAAAAATTTTCAGAGCATTTTTTGTTTTATTAAATATTGTGAGTTAGTTAACCACTATTTTTTGAGAAAACTTACCTTTTTCTGATACTAGTTCTACTATATAAACTCCGCTATTTACAATAGAATTTATTTGAATATTGTTTTCATTATCGTTTAACGAAATTGTTTTATTATCTAAAACTCTACCTTGAATATCGTAAACATTTAAATTTACGTTTTCTAAAATAACATTTGATTTAATTGATAAAAGTCCAGATTTAACTTCGTTAGAAACAATAGTAAAATTAGAACTAGAAAATTCTTGCGTTGCAAGTGGTTGAAAAGTTAATCCTTCCCAACTTTTAGAAACACTTATTAAACCTGTTCTACCAGTTGGTAAACTACTTGAATTTTGTCTAAATGCCATCATATTGATTAATCCTGATTGATCTGTAAAACTAGAATTTGCTAAAGCTGATGTAAATGCACTAGGTGTTGCTGGTTGTCCAGCTGCATAAACAGGATCTACATAAACTGCAATAGAATCATCTGATGTGCCAGGTAATTGCTTAAAATTTAAAATAATTAAATGATTTGTATTGTAAGTATAAGTTAGAGTTGTGTATGCAATTGGATTACCACTGCCAGCTTTCGCAATTCCCACAACAAAATCTGATGAACTATTTTGTTTAATAAACATTCTAAAAGCTGTTTGAATGAAAGAACCATTATTATAAACTCTAAAATGATCTTGTGGTGTTGTAGTTGCAGATTGAATATTTAATACCATACCTACATAAATATCTTGAGTAGTAATATCTGAAAAAAAAGTACCTACACCATCCGATTCATTTTTTAATTCTATAGAATTTATTGAACTGCCATAATTTAAATAGGACACTGGATTAGCTATAATTTTAGACAAAACGCAATTTGATCCACTACAACCGCCAGTTCCAGGAAAACCAGTAGAAGTACTATTTGACCAAGTTCCAGAGCCAGTAAAATTTACAGGTGCAGAATAAGTAGAAAAATCATCTTGAAAAACCGTTTGTGCATTTAAAAACGCGACTGAAAATAATGTAATAATAAGTAATAGTTTTTTCATAATATTTATTTGTTTGTTTTTGCAAATATAAAAATATTTTTAACAATTGTTTAGTTATACAAAATAAGGAAGGCGCAAAGATTTAACTCCTTACGCCTAACCAACCAATTTACTTAACCTTATTGTTATAATTTAAAACCATATGCAATTCTCAATGCAATTTGATTGGTATTAAATTTGTCATAATCTTCATAACGTAAACTTAAATCTACATACTTAGTAGCATAACCAATTCCTGGAGAAAGTAATAATGACGTATCATTATAACCATTTGTAACTGCAATTGCCGCACCAGCTTCGCCCAAAACATAAAATTGATTTTTCCAAACGAAAGCTTTAAATCCAGCTTTTACAGGAATAAATCCTAAATCTTTACTATCATCACCAATAAATAAATTAGTAAATCCGGTTGTAAAAGTTATTGA
The DNA here is from genome assembly GCA_043768185.1 of Flavobacterium sp. Taxonomy (GTDB): domain Bacteria; phylum Bacteroidota; class Bacteroidia; order Flavobacteriales; family Flavobacteriaceae; genus Flavobacterium. Next base: position 1,341 of record JAYVKR010000296.1, on the reverse strand, counting down.
TGTGGCTTTTGATAAATCATATTGTAATCTAATATCGCCACCAAGCGCAAAATCATAATCGTTATCGGTAGAAACTCCACCATTTAATCCAAATCCTAAACGAAATCCTTGATCATAATTAGTGTTTTTAATTTTTTCTTGTGCAAATATTGCATTTGAAAATAAAAATGAAATTGTAAAAATGACTGCAAATTTAATTTTTTTTGTAAAGAACATATTTTGTTTTTAAGTTACTATTTTTTGTTAATTTTTCCTTCTAATTAACTTATACAAAGATATTATACATACAAATCCTTATTGTTACAGAATTTATTTCATTTGTTATATAATTTTTGGACAACAATTATAAGAAGTTCAATTAAGTAATTACAATCTCAATGTTTTAATTGAAGTCATTGAAACTTTTTTCAATTGGTTGCAAAATTATCTTTTTGCCTCATATTTCATATTTTTTTTAATTCCGTAGCAATGCTATGCAATAAAAAAAAATACAAAATCTGAAACAAAAACCTTAATTTTTCACTTCAATCAAAAAAGTTTAAACGACTTCTTTATCTTTGCACACATAAAAAAAACTAAATTGAACATTTCCCAATACACAAAAGAATTTAAATACAATATGCAACTTGCCTATCCTGTAATATTAGGAATGGTTGGTCACACACTTATAGGAATTGTAGATAATATAATGGTAGGAAAACTTGGTGCTACAGAATTGGCAGCAGTTTCTCTTGGAAACAGTATGATTTTTATAGCAATGTCTATAGGAATTGGTTTTTCTACTGCAATTACACCAATTGTAGCCGAAGCCGATGCAGAAAATGATGACAATAAAATTCGTTCTACGTTTCATCACGGAATGTTTCTTTGTATAATTCTTGGCTTTCTATTGTTTGGATTAGTAGTTTTTGCTAAACCAATAATGGAATTATTACACCAACCAAAAGAAGTAATAACACTTGCAAAACCTTATTTAGATTGGGTTGCTTTTTCGTTAGTTCCATTAATTATTTATCAAGGTTATAAACAATTTGCCGATGGTTTATCAATGACAAAATACTCAATGTATGCTATAATTATGGCAAATATTCTTCATGTTTTAGTTAACTATTGGTTAATTTATGGCGTTTGGATATTTCCTAAAATGGGAATTCTTGGCGCAGGATTAGGAACTGTAATTTCTAGAATTGCAATGGTAGTTTTTATGCATTTTATATTGATTAATCATAAAAAACTACGACCTTATTTTAAGAATTTTAGCTTTGACGAAATAAAAAAATCAATGCTAAACAAAATTATAAATCTTGGTTTACCATCGGCAATGCAAATGTTGTTTGAAGT
>JAYVKR010000295.1:0-26899 GCA_043768185.1 Flavobacterium sp. | reverse complement strand
TTGTTACTCACGATACTGATTTTAACTTATTGAAAAAAATTGATTTTCCAAAAGTATCTGTTAAAAACACCTCCGCATTTTTTAAATATATAGAATCATATCGTTTTAAATAAATGTTCCAACTTTTCAATTTATCGCTTTGGCTAAATGGTTTTCCTATGAAGGAAGCAACTGCTGAATTTAAAAAAATTCAAGCCATTTCTGAATCCGATTATGAAAATTATATCGATTTAAAACGAAAAGAAATTGTTGAATATCATTTAAAAAATAATAAATCGTATCAAGAATTTGTTGGAAAATCTAAAATAGAAAATTGGAACAAACTTCCTGTAATGACTAAAAAAGAATTTCAAAAACCTTTATCAAAGCGACTTTCTAGAGGATTTACCACAAAAAATGTTTACGTCAATAAAACTTCAGGTTCAAGTGGTGATCCGTTTATTTTTGCGAAAGACAAATTTTCTCACGCACTAACTTGGGCAAATATTATCAATCGATTTGAATGGTTTGGAATTGATTTTAATTCCTCAAAACAAGCACGATTTTACGGAATTCCATTGGATTTTATCGGAAACAAAAAAGAACGATTAAAAGATTTTTTGAAAAACAGTTATCGATTCACCATTTTTGATTTATCAGACGATGTTTTAGAAAAAGTGTTGTTGAAATTTCAAAATAAAAAATTTGATTATATCAATGGTTATACATCTTCCATTGTTTTATTTGCAAAATTTCTTCAGAAGAAAAATATCGTTTTAACCTCTGTTTGTCCAACTTTAAAATGTTGTGTTGTTACTTCGGAAATGCTATTTGAAGAAGATAAAATTTTGATGGAAAAACAATTTGGTGTTCCAATTATCAATGAATACGGTACTTCTGAACTGGATTTAATTGCTTTTCAAAATCCGAATGGCGAATGGCAAGTAAATTCTGAAACCTTATTTGTTGAAATATTAGATGAAAATAACAATATTGTGCCGAATGGAAAAGAAGGTCGAATTGTGATTACGTCCTTGTACAATAAAGCGCATCCATTTATAAAATATGACATTGGTGATGTTGGAATTCTTGATGAAAAAAGCACCTTCAAAAAACCAATTCTGAAAAAATTAATTGGACGAACCAACGATATTGCAATTCTTCCAAGCGGAAAAAAAGCACCTGGACTAACTTTTTACTACGTAACCAAAAGCATTATTGAAGACGACGGAAATGTAAAAGAATTTGTGATTAAACAAACCAAAATCGATACTTTTGAGGTGGAATATGTGAGTGAAAATCCGTTAACCGAAAGTCAAATTCTAACTATTAAGAAAGCAATTACCACTTATTTAGAAAATGGTTTGAACTTTAGTTTTATTAGGAAAGAAAAGTTACAACGCAATAAAAGTGGTAAGTTGAAGCAGTTTGTTTCTATGATGAAATAAATTGGAGGTCGCAAATTGCGCCCTTGTAGAAAAATACATAATAAGTTATGAGTGACGAAATACAACTTTCAGAAGAGTTAATTTCTAATAAAATTTACTTTATTAGAAATCAAAAGGTGATGTTTGATACTGATTTAGCTATACTTTATGGTATTGAAACAAGAATTTTAAAACAAGCTGTAAAAAGAAATATTTCCAGATTTCCTGAGGATTTTATGTTTGAACTTTCCAAACTTGAATACGATTCTTCAAGATCACAATTTGTGACCTTGAACAAAGGTCGAGGTTCAAACTTAAAATATTTACCTTCAGTTTTTACAGAGCACGGAGTTCTAATGTTATCAAGTGTTTTAAATAGTGACAAAGCCATTCAAACCAATATTCAAATTATGAGGATATTTACCAAAGTTCGTCAAATGCTTTTGGATACTACAGATTTGAAAATTGATATATTGCAAATTCAAAAGAAGTTAGAAAACCATGATAAAAATATTGAATTGGTTTTTAGTTATTTGGATGAATTAACTGATAAAAAGGAAAATGAAAAGCCAAGAACAAAAATTGGTTACAAAAAATAGTTAACATAACAATGGTATCTTTAAATTCAAAAGATACTGAAACGAATTCAGTATAAATGAAAATAACAATAATTGCAGGCGCAAGACCTAATTTCATAAAAATCGCACCAATTATAAAAGCGATTGAAAAACGACAATCAGAAGAAAAAGATATTTCTTTTAGATTGGTTCACACAGGTCAACATTACGATAAAAACCTCAGCGATACTTTTTTTGAAGAGTTGAATATTCCGCATCCAAATGCTAATTTAGATGTAAAAAGTGGTTCGCAAGCCGAGCAAACTGGTGCAATTATGATTGCTTTTGAAAAAGAGTTACTTCAAAATTCTTGTGATTTGGTTTTGGTAGTTGGCGATGTAAATTCAACAATGGCTTGTGCAATTGTAGCCAAGAAAATGAATGTAAAAGTAGCTCATGTTGAAGCCGGAATTCGTTCTGGAGACATGACAATGCCAGAAGAAATTAACAGAATTGTAACCGATAGTATTACCGATTATTTCTTCACAACTTCTAAATCTGCATCAGAAAATTTATTGAAAAATGGTGTTGATTCAAGTAATATTCATTTTGTTGGAAATGTAATGATTGATACTTTATATCAGAATTTAGATAGAATTTCAGCTCCGAGTTTTTGGAAAGAATTTAGATTAGAAACTGGAAATTACATCATTTTAACTTTGCATCGACCATCAAATGTTGATGAGGAAAAATCATTAATAAATTTACTTGAAGGAATTGACAAAATGGTTGGCGATAAAAAAATCATTTTCCCTATTCATCCAAGAACCAAAGCTATTTTGGGTGAAACAAATTTGAATTTGAAAAATATTTTATTTGTAGAACCTCAAAGTTACTTGAATTTTATGTATTTGATAAAAAATAGTTTTGCTGTAATTACAGATTCTGGTGGAATTTCTGAGGAAACTACGGTATTAGGAATTCCGTGTTTTACAATGAGAACAACAACCGAAAGACCAGAAACTATAGAAATTGGAACCAATACTTTGGTTGGAATTACTATTGAGAATCTAGAGAAAGTATATAAAAAATACAAAGATACTGACTTTCGTCAGCATAAAATTCCAGACCTTTGGGATGGAAAAGCATCGGAACGAATTATTGATATTTTGTTAAAAAAATAGACACGAATTTCACGAATTAGCACGAATTGTTGACTGCTAAAATTTCACTAATTCGTGAAATAAATTAATATTAGAATTAGTGAAAATTTGAGTAATTTGTGGTAGAAAGTTATAATAAAACAAGTTCAGCAGATACTGAAATAAATTCAGCATAAATGAAAGAAATCCTAATTATATCCAATTATTATCCACCAGAGAAAGGCGCTGCTGCAAATAGAATTGAGCAATTAGCATTAAAATTAAAACAAAATAATTATAAGGTTTCTGTAATTTGTCCGCTAGGAAATTATCCGAAAGGTGAATTGTTTCCAGAATATAAAGGTAAATTTTCGGTTACGGAAAATCGTGATAATATTACTGTAAAACGACTTTGGATTTATCCTAGTGTAAGCAAAAATTTAATTGTTAGAATAATTTCGGTTTTGTCTTTTTCAGTATCAATTTTCTTTTACTTATTGTTTAAAAAAACGCCTTCAAAAGTAGTCGTTCAATCGCCACCATTATTGCTTTCTTTTATATCGGTTTTAATGCTTTCATTAAAAAACAAAAAATTAATTCTTAATGTTTCAGATCTTTGGCCTTTGGCGGCAATTGAATTGAACGCCTTGAAAAAAGATAGCCTTTCGCATAAATTTTCACAGTTTATGGAACGATTTATCTACAAAAAAGCGACTTTAATTCTTGGTCAGTCTAACGAAATTATAGCTCATATAAAATCAATATTTCCAGATAAAAAATGTTATTTGTATCGCAATTTTCCAAATCATAACGTTGAAAAATTGGATTTGATTACTGAAGATAATGTTTCAATAAAAATATTTTATGCTGGACTTTTAGGAATTGCACAAGGCGTTTTAGAATTGTGTGAAAAAATAGATTTAAACGGATTAAATATAGAATTACACATCTTTGGAGATGGCGCAGAAAAAAATCAAATAGAAGCGTTGATTTCTTCTCAAAAAACTAAAAAAATCTTCTTTCATGGAATGATGGAACGCAATGCTTTGCACGAAAAATTAAAATCTTTTGACATTGCAATTGTTCCATTAAAGGTTAGAATCTATGGTTCTGTTCCTTCTAAAATTTTTGAATATGGATCGCTTGGATTTCCCATTTTATATTTTGGTGGTGGAGAAGGCGAAAACATTGTTGAAGAAAATAAATTGGGTTGGGTTGCTCAAGTTGAAGATTTTACTGACTTGAATGAAAAACTAAAACAAATTTCTAAACTAGATAAATCAACATTAAATTTAACGAAAAAAGCTGTATTCAATCAATCTCAAAAGGTATTTAATTTGGATAATCAAATGAATGAATTAATTGCAAATGATGTATTTTAATATGCTTTATCTTCGCCTTTAAAAATATTTATTACAGTTTGAATAATGATTTTAATGTCCATAATTAAAGACCAATTTTCAATATAAAAAACATCATAACTAATTCTACTTTTCATTTCTTCATCACTTTCAATCTCACCTCTAAAACCTTTTACTTGAGCTAAACCTGTAATACCTGGCTTAACATAATGACGCATCATATATCTGTTTATCTTTTTACCATAAGCTTTATTTTGAGACCAAAGATGTGGTCTTGGTCCAACTACTGACATATCACCTAATAACACATTTAAAAATTGTGGCATTTCATCTAAACTTGTCTTTCTTATGAATCTACCAATTCTAGTTACTCGAGGGTCATTTTTAGATGCTTCTTTTTCGGTAGTTTGATTTATTCTCATAGAACGGAATTTATAGCAAAAAAACTCTTTTTCTCCAAAACCAGGACGACCTTGTAAAAAGAAAATTGGTCCTTTAGATTCTAATTTTATAAAAAGTGCTAAAATTGGTATTAACCAAGATAATAACAAAACAATTACCAAAATGGAAAAGAATATATCAAATACCCTTTTAATCATTTTTGTAACTGGATCATCTAAATAGGTTTTATGAATAGAAAGAACTGGTATATAGTCATAATATTCAATATTTTGATTTCTTGTAAATATTTCATCTGTTTCAGGTAAAAACTTTACGGTTTTTAAATTATTTTCAGAAAAATCAATTAAAGTATCTATATTTTTCTTACTCAATTTTTCTAATGAACAGTAAATTACATCAACATCATTATTCAATGCAAACTTTATAGATTCATCAATTATTTCTTTTTTATTATCTATAATGAATTCTCCTAAAACTTTGCAACCATAATCAAAATTGGTTTTAAATAAATTTGCCAGTAGTTTTGCATTTTCACTATTGCCAATTATAATTACATTTCTATAATTACCGCCAATTATTGATCGGTATTTTTTTAACGCATAATAGATTACAAATTTTATAATGGATATAGTTATGAATGAAAATAACAAATAAAAAACCACTTCTTTTTTGTTAATATTTTTAACGAAAAATCCAGCAAAAGAAAAACATAAAATACCAAATACCGTAAACTGTTTAACAATTTTATTTGATATAGCAATTCCTTTAGTAAATCTAAATACTTTATAATATTCTAAGTTTAAAGCAATAATTAACCAAGCAGTAGAAATAAAAAAAACAAAATATAAAGAAAACAAATTTTGTGTAAAAATTAAATATCCGAAACAATTTAACACCATTAAATCTATAATTAAAATAATGGGTTTTATGAACTTAGAATACCTACCAACTTTATTTTTCATTTAAGAAATATATTTAGAAAAATCTTTGTGCTCTTCTTTTAATAATTCTTCTGATGATAATGATTTAAAATAATCATACGTTATTTTCATACCTTCTTTACGATTCACTTTAGCTTCCCAACCTAGAATTTCTCTAGCTTTGGTTGTGTCTGGCTGACGTTGTAATGGATCATTTATTGGAAGTGGATGATACACCACTTTTTGATTTGTACCAGTAAGTTTAATTATTTCATCGGCAAAATCTTTAATTGTAATTTCGTCAGGATTTCCAATGTTTACAGGCAAATGATAATCAGAATGTAATAATCTAAATATTCCTTCCACTTGATCGGTTACGTAACAGAAAGAACGTGTTTGCATACCATCTCCAAAAATTGTCAAATCTTCTCCTCGCAATGCTTGACCTATAAATGCTGGAATTACACGACCATCATTCAGTCGCATTCTTGGACCATAAGTATTAAAAATTCTAACAATTCTGGTTTCTACACCATGAAATGTGTGGTATGCCATGGTTATTGATTCTTGAAAACGTTTGGCTTCATCATAAACGCCTCTTGGTCCAATGGTATTTACGTTTCCATAATATTCTTCTGTTTGAGGATGCACTAATGGATCACCATAAATTTCTGATGTTGATGCTATTAAAATCCTAGCATTTTTAACTCTTGCTAATCCTAATAAATTATGTGTTCCAAGAGATCCAACTTTTAAAGTTTGGATAGGAATTTTTAAATAATCTATTGGGCTTGCTGGCGATGCAAAATGCAAAATATAATCTAATTTTCCTGGAATGTGAACAAATTTTGTAATATCGTGATGGTAAAATTCGAAATTTTCTAATTTAAAAAGGTGTTCAATATTTTTTAAATCGCCAGTTATTAAATTATCCATTCCTATTACAAAATAACCTTCTGCAATAAATCTATCGCACAAGTGTGAACCTAAAAAACCTGCTGCGCCTGTTATAAGAATTCTTTTCATATAATTTAATTTATTTAAAGCTGTAAATATTGTAACTTTTTTCTAATCGTAAATCTTTGATTACGAAAAGCTGTTGTTAATAGCAATAATATTAAGTTTGTTATTAATTTCTTTTTTAGTAAATGAATTAAATAAACAATAAAGAAGTATAAAAAAAACAATTCCTCTTTGTCTGCAAAAAAATGATTCGGACAAAAATAACATTATCATTGTGATTGCAAAAGCAATATGAAGAAAATCTTTTTGCTTCAATGCATTGAGTAGGTTTACAAATAGCATTACTATTAATATAAAGAAACCGAAAAATCCAATTTCGGCAAATGTTTGAACATATTGATTATGAAAATTATAGTTTTTATAGTCATAAAACAAGTTATACTGTTTTGCTTTATTTTCTATTTCTTGCTGAGATGCTTCTAAACCAAAACCATTAAAAAAAATATTTTGTTCAGTCAACATTTCGCAGAATATTCTCAATTGATAAATTCTCAAAGCCGTACCTGGAAAAAAATCATCTTGATTAAAAGTTTTATTTTTCCATGCTTCCTTTAAACTTACTGAATGAATGGCTTGTATTTTACTATTTTGAGAACTATTCAAAGTATTATCAACAAAAGCCGTTTCATATTCTATCAGGAAACGTTCTTTGACTTCTTTTACAAAAAATATGGAAAGAAAAAGAAATAAACCAACTGTAGTAATAGTGGTTAATTTAGTTGTCTTTGGGATTTCTGTAAAAAATGAATAATAACAAACAATAATAATAAAATCTATTGTAATGATGCTTTTGGATGACAATAAAAATATAAAAATTGTTAAAATATTTAAACCAATGTTTTCTAGGTTATTGCGTTTTTTTATTTGAATAAAATAAAACAAAGCAAATGATGCAAATACCGACATATAAATAACTCCTGGATCGATTGGAACTAATTTCATATGAAAGAAAAAACTTGTATCCTGATTTTTAACATATCTTAAAACGGCAGTTGTGAAGTAATATATTGCAAATAAAACCATTAAAAAACTGTAACTTTTAAAAATAAAATTTCTGATTTTAGTTGTAAAACTTGGAAGAAATATAAATAATAATGGAATCATTAACAATGGAAGTTGCTTTTGAATTCCAAAAAGAGATTTCTCAAAGTCTCTAGTCCATAACAAGGAGCATAACATTAAAAAGAAAAAAAGTATTGGAAAGATTAAAGGTTTTAAAAACTTTTTATTTTGTTTACGAAATGAAAACAAACTTACAATCGAAAATGCTATTATAGAAATACTTACAAAAATGTTTTTTAAAGGAAGTGTGATTAAAATAAATACTAATAAAATTTTTAGTAGGTTCTCTTTATCATAAAGTTTTGAAATAGATGTATTAAAGATGCCCATTTATTAGTTTAAAATATTTACAAAATTAAACTTATTGTTGTTAAGTTAATATGAAATTTGGAAAATGTTTTATAGAATAAGATTTACAAAACACATTTGTTAAAGTTTACATTTATTTTTCCAAATTTACTTTTCTTAAAAAGAGAATCGTCTTTTGAATTTATTACATTGTTATTATTTGTAAATTTTTTGTTTATCCTTAAAAAACTATATTTGCACATTGAAAATAGAAAAATTATGAAAACAGCATTAGTTACTGGAATTAACGGACAAGATGGTTCTTATTTAGCAGAATTATTATTAGAAAAAGGATATACTGTTCATGGTATTATAAGAAGAAGTTCTACTTTCAACACTGAACGCATTGAACATTTATATATAGACTCTTTAATTAAAGATATTCATACTAAACAAAGGATAAAACTTCATTATGGTGACATGACCGATTCAACAAATTTGATTAGATTAATACAACAAATTAAACCAGATGAAATTTATAATCTTGCTGCTCAATCTCATGTGAAAGTTTCTTTTGAACTTCCTGAATATACAGCAGAAACAGATGGGATTGGTACATTAAGACTGTTGGAAGCTATTAGGATTTGTGGTTTAGAACAAAAAACTAAAATTTATCAAGCTTCAACATCTGAATTATTCGGAAAGGTTCAAGAAATACCACAAACAGAAACAACTCCATTTTATCCAAGAAGTCCTTATGGTGTTGCTAAAATATATGCCTTTTGGATAACAAAAAATTATCGTGAATCTTATAATATCTTTGCTGTAAATGGAATTCTGTTTAATCACGAATCTGAGAGAAGAGGAGAAACTTTTGTTACTAGAAAAATTACTTTAGCGGTTTCAAGAATTAAACACGGATTTCAAGAAAAATTATATCTTGGAAACTTAAATTCTTTAAGAGACTGGGGTTATGCAAAAGATTATGTGGAATGTATGTGGTTAATGGTGCAACAAGAAAAACCAGAAGATTACGTAATTGCTACAGGCGAACAACATTCAGTTAGAGAATTTTGTGAACTTGCATTCGCAGAAGCTGGTATAGAATTAGAATGGAAAGGTGAAAACGAAAATGAAAAAGGAATTTGTAAAGCCACTGGAAAGATATTGATTGAAGTTGATTCAGAATATTATCGTCCTGCAGAAGTTGAAACTCTTTTGGGAGATCCAACCAAAGCAAGAACACAATTAGGTTGGAATCCCAGAAAAACATCATTTAAAGAGTTAGTTAAAATCATGATGAAACACGATTTGGAATTTATAAAATCAAAGATTTAGTAAATGAAAAAAACAGCTAAAATATTTGTTGCAGGACATAATGGTTTAGTAGGAAGTGCTATTGTTAAAAATTTAAATCAAAAAGGTTTTACTACTATAATTACTAAAACTCGTCGCGAACTTGATTTAACAATCACAACAGATGTAAACAATTTTTTTAAAACCGAAAAACCTGATTATGTATTTTTGGCTGCCGCAAAAGTAGGTGGTATAATTGCTAATAATGTTTATCGTGCTGATTTCATTTATGAAAATTTAATGATTCAAAATAACGTCATTCATCAGAGTTATGTTCATGGTGTAAAAAAACTTTTATTTTTAGGAAGCACTTGTATTTATCCTAAAAATTGTCCACAACCTATGAAAGAAGAATACCTTTTAACAGACGAATTGGAATACACTAATGAACCTTATGCGATAGCCAAAATTGCAGGTATAAAAATGTGTGAAAGTTATAATATTCAATACAACACCAATTTTATTTCGGTAATGCCAACCAATTTATATGGACCAAATGACAATTTTGATTTAGAAAAATCACACGTTTTACCAGCTTTATTACGAAAAGTACATTTGGCAAAATTACTTTCCGAAGATAAAATTGAATCATTATTATTAGATTTAAAAGTAAAAACCATTGAAGAAGCAACTGTAATTTTAGATCAATATAAGGTTTCTAAAAACTCTGTAGAGATTTGGGGAAGTGGTGCGCCAATGAGAGAATTTCTTTGGTCAGAAGATATGGCTGATGCTTGTGTTTTTATTATGGAAAATAGGGATTTTACTGATTGTTATTCTAATCCAAACAATATTAAAAACACACATATAAATATTGGAACAGGAAAGGATATTTCTATAAAAGATTTAGCTTATCTAATAAAAGACATTGTAGGTTACAATGGTGATTTTGTTTTTAATACTGTAAAACCCGATGGAACACTTAAAAAACTTACAGATTGTAGTAAGTTAAACAATCTTGGTTGGAAACATAAAATTGAATTGACTAAAGGTATTGAAAGAATGTATAAGTGGTATTTGAACAATTAATTATTTAAGTTTTCATTTTCAAAAATGCTTAATATTTTCTCCATGGAGAATTTTTCAATGATGAATTTTCTCGCATTCTCTCCGATTTCAACAGAATCTTTGGGTGAATCAATCAGATAATTAATTTTTGTCATTATTTGATTTAATTTGTTTTCATCATAAAAATAAAACCCACCATTAGAAATTTCAAAGTTATGTTTAACCTCAGAATCTTCATGTCCAGTTACAATTGAAGGTTTAGCACTAGCCATCATACCTAATATTTTTGAAGGCATTACGGTATCAACCACAGTGCTTTTTTGAAAAAGAATATGTAAAGCTGCATTACACAATAAGTCATTTAATTCTTCATAACGAACTGGTGGAAAATAAGTGCAGTTAGAGAAATTTTTAATTTTGTCAACTACGTCTTCTCTTTTTGCTCCTTCACCTATAAGATAAATATGCACTTTATTAATTTCTTGACAAGCTTTTACAAAATCTATAAAGAAATCCCAGTCTTGCTTTGCACCAATATTTCCAGAGTATAGAATATTAAATTTATTAGGGTCAAATAGTTTATTTGGTTTTGCAGTTTGTGGATATATTTTTGAATAATCTATCCAATTTGGAAAATAGCTTGTTGATGAAGATGTTTTCTTTTCCAACTTCTTTAACATTCCATAGCTTATTGTACTAACAGAATCGGCACGATTAAGCAAAAAACGTTCTACATGAAAAATAAACTTTGCTAATAATCCTGATTTCTTTGAAAGTCCTGTTTCAAAAGCAGCATCAAATTCAAAGTCTTGAACATGAACTAATAATTTTCCTCCTTTGAATAATTTAACTAGTCTTCCTAAAATAATTGAAACTGTAAAGGGCATAACTACAATTACGACATCATTTTTTTTAATTTTAAAAACATTTACAATAGAACCTATAAAAAAATGGCACATTTGAAAAATTCTTTTTAAAAAAGTAGGGTTTTTAGGCGTGTATTGTTTAAAGCGTAAAACCTCAACGTTATAAATGGTTTCTCTGTAAAACGTTGGTTTATCTTTATATTCAGAATAAATTTCCCATTGTGGGTAGTAAGGCATTGCTGAAATAACTTTTACATTGTGATTCTTTGCTAAAAACTCTGCCATTCCTGAAGAATATAATCCAATTCCGCTGTCTTCTGGATAATAGTTATTACTTATTATTGTAATATTCATAAATCAATTTCTTTAACTATTCTTATTCGCCGGATTTCCTTTGTAAATACCTTTTTCTAATATGTCTTTAAAAACAGATGACCTTGCTCCTATAGTCACTTCATTAGTAATTGTTATACCAGGTGCAATAAAAACATCTGTTGCTATCCAACAAGAATTTCCAATAATAATTGGTTTTTGATAAATATCAAAACTGATTGAATTATAATCATGAGAACCTGTACAAATATAGCTTTTTTGAGATATTATGGTATTGTTACCAATTTTAATATTTCCTAAATTATATAAAACAACATCATCACCAACCCAAGAATAATCACCAATTTCTAATTTCCATGGATAGGTTATTTGACTTGATGGTCTTAAAACTACTTTTTTTCCAATTTTTGCACCAAATAACCTTAATAAAAATCTTCTCCAAGCATACATTATCTGTGGCGAAGGTTTATATAAAAGAAAGTAAGTTGTTCTCCAAAGTTGAACAATTAGTCCATTTTTACCCCTAAAGTTTTTGGGAAGATTAAATTGATCTAGTTGATACATTGTAGTAAAATTTTATTTGCATTTTCAATAAAGTTTTCTTCAGAAAACTTGTCTTTAGCATAATTGTAATTATAAAGTCCTTTTGTCTTTATTTGAGTACTATTGTTTGATAAATATTCAATTGTTGAAAGCAAATCGGTTAAAATATTCTTCTCACAAAAAAGTGCATTATTACTCGTGCAAATATCTTGAATTCCCGCATGTTTAGTTGTAATTATTAAATTTCCTGTTGCCATTGCTTCAATAATACTAATGGGTTGTCCTTCCATTCTGTAAAAAGTAGGTAGACAAAAAACATTTCCCCAAAGTAAAAAATCTTTTTTTGCCTCTCCATTAACTACTCCAACATATTCAATCCCATATTTACCAAAATAATTACTTAAATCGTTGTTTGAAACTATATTTCCAGCAATTTTAATTTTAATTTTTATGCCCTTTTCATATAATTTTTTTATTACTTCTAATAAAATATTAATTCCTTTTTCTTCTATTAAATTACTTAAAAATATGATTCTAATTTCATTGTATTTTTTTGAATTTAAAATCTCTTTTTCTGTCAATCGTAAATCTGACTCATAAAAATTTGGTAATTCAAATATTTTTGAAGGTTTAATGAATTCGGAAAAATTTTCTCTTAGACTTTTTGAAAGTACAATTCCATAGTCCATTTTTGATACAAAAAAATAAAATATTTTCCTTTTTAATCCTTTTAACAGATTATACTCGTTTAATAAGTGTCCGCCATGTAAGTGAAAAACTAATTTTTTTCTTAAAAATTTTGATAACAATATAAATGGAGCATATTTAATTACACCAAAAAAAGATTGCCCAATAGTTATATAAATGATTTCAGAAAATAAAACTTTGTATAGGTATAAATATGTTTTTAAAAAATAAAATTTCTGAATACTAATGTTTCCATGTACTGCTGTAATATTGCTTGAGTATTCGGAATTTATAATATCAACTTTCCATTTTTGCCTCTTTTTTAATCCTTCAGTTATAACTTTATTTGCCAAACTTACTCCAGAAATTGGAGGAGGAAATGAACCGATAATAAGAATTTTATTTATGCTCATTTAGTAAGTTTTGTTTTTGTTTATTGAAAAAATGAGAAATGAAAAAGGTGAAAAATAAAAACGGTAAAATTCCATATTTCCTTTCTAGGATGTTTTCAAAAACAAACATATATAAATAAAATATCATTAACACTAATAGATATTTATTTTTATTAATTATTGCTAACCTTATAAAGTAAAAAATAAATGACATCAAAGCTAATAAACCTAAAATTCCCATACCCAATAAAACGCTAAAATATTGATTGTGAGAGTTGTAAAATTTATCTAACTCTGGATATTTACAATTATAACATTCCTGGAGTTTTAAAGGAACATCCCCAATTCCATTACCAATTAAAACATTTGATTTTTTAATTTCAATTAAACTACATGTCCAAATAGCATTCCTTACACTTGTAGAATTATTGATGTTAACTTTAGAATAAGAAACTGGCAGTATAACTTCCGCAAATCTTTTTTTAAAATCACTGTTTTTAACAAATAGTATTGATAAAAATAATAAAGAAGATAATAAAATTAAATATTTCAAATTACGTCTTAATTCGCTCATTAAAATTAAAAAAAATACAATTGCTATAAAAGCTATGAAAGTTGATCTTGTTCCAGAGAGTACTAATATTATAATATGAATGTTTATAAAAAAAATATTGGCTTTTTTATTATCATAAAAAATATAAAAACTTAATAATATTCCCAAAACTGAAAGAATTGACAAATGAATTGGGTGAATTCCAATATATGGCATTTCTTCTAACATTGTTCTAATGTTATTGTAATTAAATGATATCCCTTTAAGATAAAATAAAATAAAAAATATCATTAAGAAAATTAAACTCGATGAATTATAAATAAAAATCCATTTTTTTAAAAAAAAATTATCCTTTTTTATATCTGATCCTATTAAATTAATAAAGGTTAAAGGAATGTATAAAAAAGGTAAAGCTCCACCCAATCTATTTAATCCATACTTTAAATCTTCAGTGTATAATAAACTAATAAAATTAAGTGAAAAATAAAAAATAAAAAATAAAAAAAGCTTTGTGTTAACTTTATTTTTATTGAATAAAAATAAAGAAAACAAACACAAACTTATAAAAGGAACTTCTTTAAGATTATTTGGAATTAAAATAAAAAAAGAAATAGTGTAATATAAAAAATTAAGAATTGAGTATTTTTTTTTCATTTGATAAATATGCTAAAGTTATCCAAAAAAATGGGCAAGTCCATAAATACGATGCGGCGGACATTGAATAAAGTATCCAACAAAATTGGAAACTAACAAATATTGTGAATTGTGATTTATTACTTGTTATTATTCTAACAAAATATTTGAAAAAATTATATAAAATATTTGAAAAAATTACCAATCCAAAAAAGCCATATCTGAAGATTAAAGAAAAGGGTAATAAATGTATATTATGAATTGCCGACTTACCTAATAATGCTGAATCTCCAACTCCAGCATCCTTAAAGGCATAGCCATCCATAGTTGCACCCATTCCTCCACCAAATAAAAAAGTTAATGGATTGGAGAGCCAAAAAGAAATTACAATATTAGCTTCATCTATTCGCTGCTTCAAAGATAGCATTGATGCGGAATTCCAATTTGCTTTACCGCTAAATATTAAATAAATTTGAACTAACCTATTTCTTAATTTTATAGAATTTTCAGGAAGAATATTAATTATTAATTTTAACAAATCTTGAATGAAAAAAGATATTAAGATTAGTAATATGAAAATAAAAATCAATAAATTAATTATATTCTTTTTTGAAAATTTATTTTGAGTGATATAAAAAAATAAAATAAAAATATAAACTAAAAGTAATGCCCTATTAGCGGTTAAAACTTGTAATAAAAATGGAAGTGTACATATTGCCATTTCTTTATACTTTTTTAAACCAAAAAAATACAGTGTGTAAACTAGTGAGAAAATTACAAAAAAAGATGGCATTTCAATACTTAAAAGAAATGAAATAAATGAAATTAATAAAAAGTAAAAAATTAATTTTTTTTCTTGTTTAGAATCTAAACCAATACTTATTTCATGTCTTATTTTTGAATCGGTTAAAAAAATTCTATAAATAATGTATCCAAAAAAAACATATATAAAATCAGTAATAAAATATAAAAGAGGGTTTAAATGAATAATACCAATAATACATCCTAGTATAGTTAATAACATCCAAGATACCATCAATATGTTTTCTGAATTACTAACAATACTTAAATTAAACAAATTTTTGTTTTTTAATGCTAAATTAAAAAAAAAGAGCCCTGTAAAAAGCAAAACTACTAATCTAGTGTAAGGTATCATTTGAAAAACTTGCATGCCAATTATTTTAAATAAAAAATTGAATGAAATTTCAATAAAACTTATAAAAATTATAAATTTAATGTAAACAGGCAAACTTGAAACCGTAATGTCTTTGAGCATTTTTATAAATTTATTTAAGAAGTGTTGCTTTGTTATATTTTGCAAAAAACACTACAATTATTAACAAAGAAATAACAATGAATAAAAATAAAACACTTTGTTTAAAAAAAATTGAAGTTATATAATATGCAAAAAATAAAAAGCTAAATTTTAAAATATTAATCAACTTCTTTTTAAAGAAAATATCTTTCCAAATATCTATGAAAAAACTAAAAAACAATACTACTTCACCAACAAGCAAAGCTATTGATATTCCATATTTATTTAAATTAGTGTATGACAAAAGTACCATAGTTAAAAATGAAAACACTAAAGACAAAAAATAACTTCTTACATAAGTTTTGTCGTTTTTTAAAATTAACGTTCTTGCCATTGCAGATAATATTATAGAAGCAATAAATACAGCAAAGCTATATAAAATAAGATTGTTTTTTAAAACAATATTGTTTTTTGAAAAAAGTAACATTAAAATGTCTTCAGAAAAATAAAAACTAATTGATAAAAATGAAAAACCTACAAATAAAATTATTTGATCTAAAAAATAGACTTTTTCTTTGTCTAAAAGTTGGTCGTAAAAAACTTGAAATATCATTCTTTGAAAACCTTTTAATAAAGTTATAATCTTTATTATTAAATAAGCTTCAGATAAAAACGTGTCATTATAAAAAAAACTTGCAAAAAACAAAATTCCAAATTCTAAAAATATAATTGCTAAATCTGTGACTCCAACACCAATATTCTTTGAATATTCTTTATAAAAATACAGATTTATTTTAAAATTAATTTTTGATTTTAATAAAGAATTAGACTCTATTGCAATATATGAAAGTCCAATTATAAAAGATATTAAGTATATTGAAATTGAAAAAAATTGAAAAACACCAAAACAAATCAATGTTAATGACAAAATAATAATCCTTATCGAAGAATTTCTCGCAGCTATTTGAGACTTACCCTTAGCATAAAAAAAATAATTTACATTTAATGCAATTAATGGAGAAAATAAAAATGTAAGAAAATAATTTTTTTTTGTAATAAAATAGGATAAAAGTCCTATTGCAAATAATAAATATGAAAGGTTTAATCTTGTGTTCTGTGTTTTTTCAACTACTTTTTCCCAATTTTTATTTATTACTATCTCTCTTGAAGCTATTTGAATTATTCCAAATGAAATTATTGTAGTAATTAATACATATGAAGAATCTAATAGGGCAATATTTTTTATAAATAAATCTGATGCATTTCTTTTTACAACAAATGAAATTGCAAACAAACTAATTAATTGACTAATTAAAGTTAATGAGAAAACAATAGAAAATTTCTTAATCAAGATTTCGTTTTTTTAATACAAAAAATACATTTTGCGGATACAATTTATCAAATTTATTTTTTGCATGATATTTTATATTGAACTTTAAAATATTAGATAATAGTTTATCAATTACCAAGTAAAATTTATAGTAATAAATCGGATTTTTACTAAACTTTCGAAAAATTTTGTTTAAAGGTGTTGTTAAAGTAAATCCATAATTTTCAGCTATGACCTCTAAATTATTTTCTTTAATTATCCTTTTCAACTCATTTATTGGAATACCTCTTTCATTTTTTGTAAGACCAAATCTATCTTCTCTCCAATCTCCCATAGAAACAATAGGTTCTCTAAATAAGAAAAAACCATCTTTTTTTAAAACTCTACTTATCTCAGAAATAACAAAACTTATATTAGGTATGTGATGAAGCACACCAAATGAAGTTATTAAATCAAATTTATTTTCTTCAAAGTCAATATCTCCTTTAATTGTTGGTTCTTTGTAGTTAATTTCTATATGTTTAATTTTATTTTCCTTTAAATCATCTGAAGGTTCTAAAATATTTAAATTATTGATCTTCTCTATAATAGGTTCAAATTCTATTCCAGTAGCAGAACCTATTCCTAAAACATTATCAAACTTTTTAACTGAATTAATATACTTAAATCCGCAAAGTTTATTTAATTCGTGATAATGATAAATAGAATTATTTAAATCTTCTAATTCAGTTGTTCCGAGTCTAGAATAGCCCTCTTTCTCAATTTCAAACCAAGTTTTAATTTCCTCTATGTTAAAATTATCTCCATAGATAATTTCTCCTTTAAAACACTTTTCTAAATAGTTATCTTTACTCATATATTGTATATTATTAGTAATTTATTTTTCTGTTTTTTACTCGTTTTCATCTCCTGTAAAAAAACCTCCATTATATTTATTTAATAACTCTTGATTATTCCAATCCCAAAAAATTTGATTTATTCTTACTATTTTTTTATACTTAGGATATTTTTTTTTCAACTTAATTAATGAATTAATGTCTTTTTGAAAAAAAACTTTTTTATTTCTTATTAAAATATCAGTGCCTGCTTTATCAATTATTAATCTATTGTTAAATTTGTTTATTAATTCCTCTATAGTTAAGCGTTCAACGTTTGGAAATTCCATTTCATCTGCTTCTTCTTTACCATTAAATGTACCTGCATAATATTTTCTTAATTGCTCGGCATTTAATGTCCATTTAAAATTATTTATTTTTTTGATACTATTATATTTAGGGTGGTTTTTTAAATAAATACCAACTGAATTCTGATTTGCAGGAAATCTAAATTTAAAATTTTTAACCAAAATAAACCCACCGTAAATATCAGTAATTAAAAAATTGTTATTTCTCTTTAAAATATCTTCATAAAAATCATCGCCATTTATATGATCTTCTATTTGATTTTTTTCTATTTCTTGCTCTATTTTTAGTTTATCAAACCTAATTTTACTCTTCTCAACAATCTCTTTATCCAAATCAATCTCATCTTGTGGATAAATTTCTTCTTTGCTTTTTATTCGTTCATCGCCTCTCCATACAAAACCTCTTAACTTTCTGGCGTTTTCTGGTAAATCTTTTTCTGGATAAATATCGCCATCTACATTGTCAAAAAACGTAATGGTATCAATTTTACTTTTATCGTCCATTAGCATATTAATTCTACTACTAACGTTTTTATTTATGCCAATTAATTCGTTTTTATCGTTTCTTAAATAATAAATTACTTCGGTATTTTTTACAACATCGGTTTCGTAAAGTCTATTGTCTTTAAATTTTCCATATAAATTTAATCCTTTTATTTGATTAAATCCTGGTCCAATAGTGTCTTTAGAAATTATAAATGTGTTATTAAGAACCTTGAGCGAATCTAACTTTTCAGTTGTATTGTTGCCAATTAAATGCATAATGTCGCCAGTTAATTGCTTTTCATAATTCCATAAAATGGGTTTTCCTATTAGTTTTGTGAGCGCAATTTTTTGATTGGAATGAATAGAATCGCACTTTCCACTCATGTCTGTTTTATAAAAGCGTACGTTTTTTTGACCTACAACTACTCTTTCGCCAACTTTACCTGTAACAATAATTTTTTTCGCGTGAATAAACATAGAATCTTTTTCTATTAAATATCTAATAGAAGCGTGTTTAGTAATAAAAAGTGAGTCTTTGTTTTTATATACTTCGCCATAATGACCTTTAATAATGGCTTTATTTATAGAATCTGTAATTTTTACATTGTTCGTGCCAGATGCGAATTCTTTTCTTCTATCATAATACAAACTATCGCCTTCAATGAGTCGGTCTTTGTATTTTATGTACGATTTTTTAAGAAAATAACCTCTGTTGGTTTTACTATTATAATTTCCGTTTTCGGTATAAATAAAGTTGTCTTTACCAGTAATTGTTGATGGTCCTTTTAAATAAGAATTTCCTTGTTGGGTAAGATAATCAAGATGATTGGATTTTATAACATATTCTGGATTGGTAAGTGTAACCGATTCTAAAAACTGGTATTTTTTTTGTTTTACATAATACCTTCCAGATTTACTTTTTAACGTATTTTCTTTATTTACAATGGTTCCATTAGAGTTAAAGTATGCTTCTTGGATATTTCTATCAAAATATACTGTATCTGTGGTCATTGTTGACTCTGGAGATTGAATAACCACATTTCCAGTTGCATAAGCTATTTTAACATTACCATTATATTCAGCATACTTACTATTTAAAGTCAACGTATCGCCTTGAACCATTTGTACTGCTCCAAATGCCTTTATATAATTTTCATCTTTATAGTAATACGCTTTATTGCAAGTCATTACTATACCTTCATGATTCATTCTTACGTTACCTGTAAGCAATGTTGCATTGGGTAGTTCAATTTCGTTTATATCAATAAAGTCTGAAGATTCAATATTAATTTTACTAGTTTTTTGAGCAAAAAAAACTGCAAAATTTAATAAGGTGAAAATTAAAATTATTATTTTTTTCAAGTTTAATTTGTGTTTAAATACTGTATTACAAAGGTGTAAATCTATAAAAATTGAATTATAAAGTTTACTTTTTTAACATAATAAAATGATTGTACTCATATTTGATTAGATGTTGTGTTTTAACCTTTTTAATTATAAGAACCATTCGAAAAAATTCTCTGAATTAATAACTGAAAAATCAGTAGTTGGATATTTATTTAAAAATGATTTAGATAATTTGGCTTTAGATGTTGCATTCCACTTTATCTCGATGGTCTTTAATTGTCCGTTTTTTTCTATAATCAAATCTATTTCTTGTTGCTCGTTGGTGCGCCAAAAATAAAATTTTTCGAATTTTTCATTGTACTCACTGTCTTTTATAATTTCATTAATTATATAATTTTCAAATATATTTCCTTTATCTTTTCGAGTTTCAAATGCTGAAAAGTCATTAATAATTGAATTGCGAATTCCTAAATCATTAAAATAAATTTTTTTTCCTTTTTTAATTTCATTTCTTTGGTTGGTATGGAAAGAATTTAATCTATAAATTACAAATGATTGCTCGAGTAAATGAATATAATCTTCGACAGTTTCACTTTTAAGTCCAATTAACTTACCTAATTCGTTATAATTTACTTCGCTACCTATTTGCCAAGCTAATGCTTTAAGTAATTCTTGCATTTTTTCTGGTTTTCTAACTCCATTAAACATTAATATGTCTTTATACAAATAACTATCCGATAGTAATCGTAATATTTTTTCTTCGCTATTTAAGGTTGTAACTACTTCTGGATAATATCCAAAGACCATTCTGTGAGGTAACATTCTAATTTCTTCAAGCAACCCAATATTATTTTTCATCTCTACAAATGATAACGGATATAACTTGTGTTCAAATTTTCTTCCTGTTAAAGGTTCGTTTAACTTTTCTCTTAATTCAAATGCACTAGAACCTGTTGCTATTACTTGAACTTCTGGAATATAATCAGTTATTAGTTTTAGCGCGCTTCCTATTTTATCAATTTTTTGAGCTTCGTCAATTACTATAAACTTATTATTTCCAAAAAATGATTTTAATCTTGTTGCTGTTGTGTTTTTAAAAATCAAAGATACATCAGCATTTTCTGCATCTAACCATAATATATTTTCTTGATCTTGCAATAACGCTTTAAGTAAAGTGCTTTTGCCAACTTGTCTTGCGCCAAGAATTAGTATTGCTTTTTTTTGAAAAAACTCTTGTTCTATAATTTTTATGATTGTTCTATAAATCATTTTTTTGTTCAAATATATATATTTTTCCGTTATAACGGAAAAATAACCTGTTTTTTTTCTTTTATAACGGAAAAATTATGGTTTTTAAACTTTCTTCCCAGCTTTTTATATCAATTTTAAATGTTGATTTAATTTTAGTTTTATCCAAAACACTAAAACTTGGTCTTTTGGCTGGAGTTGGATAATTAGATGTTGGAATTGGTTGAACGTTTATCTTTAAGTTATTTACTTCAAATATCTTTAAAGCAAATTCATACCAAGAACATTTTCCTTCGTTGGAGAAATTGTAAATTCCAAAGTTATTGATTTCAAATCCTATGTTATGAGCACTTCGACTGCGCTCAGTGTGACAAATTATATTAATTAAAACCTGAGCTAAATCTACAGCGTTTGTAGGTGTGCCAATTTGATCATTTACCACAGATATTGTATCTCTTTCTGATGCTAATCGAAGCATTGTTTTCATGAAATTATTTCCAAATTGAGAATAAACCCAAGAAGTTCTAATAATAAAATAATTTTCAAATATTTCTTGAATTGCTTTTTCACCATCTAATTTTGTTTGTCCATAAACTCCTGTTGGATTTGGTATGTCTTGTTCTGTGTATCCTTTACCATTTGTCACACTGAGCTCAGTCGAAGTGCCGTCAAAAACAAAATCAGTAGAAACATGAAGTAAAATAGTATCGTATTCTTTGCAAACCAAAGCTAAATTTTTTGCTCCAACAACATTAATTAAATATGCTTTTTCTGGTTCGCTTTCTGCTTTGTCAACTGCAGTATATGCTGCGGTATTTATACAAAAATTGGGTTTAAATTGTTCAAATATTTGAGTAACGTTATCTAAATTTGTGATGTCTAAAACTGTCGAATCACAAAATACAAAATCAATATCAAGATAATTTTTAGAAATAAATTTTATGCTTTGACCAAGTTGTCCGTTGGCGCCAGTTACTAAAACTACCATACTTTTTTAACATTTTCTAGTGTTGGTAAGATTTGGTCTTTTTCAGAAATTAATAACTCTGATGCTGGAAATTTCCAATCTATATTCACAGAATCATCATTATAAATTAATCCACCTTCGCTTTCTTTATTGTAAAAATTATCACATTTATAAAAAAATGTTGCGGTTGCGCTTAATACTAAAAATCCGTGAGCGAAACCTCTTGGAATAAAAAATTGAGTTTGATTTTCTGATGAAAGTAAAACGGCTTCATACTGACCATAAGTTTCAGATTCTGGACGAATATCTACAGCAACATCTAGAACTTCTCCTTGAAGCACTCTAACTAATTTTGCTTGAGCATGTTCGCCTGTTTGATAATGTAAACCACGCAAAACGCCTTTCGTAGAAAAAGATTGGTTGTCTTGAACAAAATTTACTTTCTGTTCTACACCATTTTGAAAAGTGTTTTCATTAAAACTTTCCATAAAATAACCTCGTTCATCGCAAATTATTTTTGGCTCAATAATATAACACCCTTTTAATTTAGTTTCTGTAAAAATCATTTTCAATGTCAATTTCAATGTCAAAAAGTAATTTCAATTTTTAAAATAAAACTAAAAAATTACTTCTATTTTCTTTATTCTATTCTCTTTTTCTCTTGTTATTCTTGCAACAAACTCATTAAATGAACACCATAACCACTTTTTAGTAATGGTTGCGCTAATGTTTTTAGTTGTTCGGCATCAATAAATCCCATTTTAAAAGCAGCTTCTTCAATAGCGCCAATTTTTAATCCTTGGCGTTCTTCAATTACTTGTACAAATTGTCCTGCTTGCATTAAAGATTGAAAAGTTCCTGTGTCTAACCAAGCTGTTCCTCTGTCAAGTATACTTACTTTAAGATTACCATTGTTTAAATATTCTCTATTTACATCGGTAATTTCAAGTTCGCCACGATGACTTGGTTTTATATTGGCGGCAATTTCTATAACTGAATTATCATAGAAATATATTCCAGGAACTGCATAATTAGATTTTGGTTGTTCTGGTTTTTCTTCTATAGAAAGGACTTTTCCATTTGCATCAAAAGCTACAACTCCATAACGTTCTGGATCGTGAACATGGTAAGCATAAATTATTCCACCATCAGGATTGCTATTAGCTTGAAGTAATTCTGCCAAACCTGTTCCGTAAAAAATATTATCGCCAAGAATTAACGCAACTTTGTCGTTTCCAACAAATTCTTTACCAATGATAAATGCTTCCGCTAAACCGTTTGGATTTTCTTGAACTGCATATTCAAATCTGCATCCCAATTTTTTTCCATCACCCAAAAGTTGCTGAAATAATGGCAAATCGTGTGGTGTAGAAATAATTAAAATTTCACTAATTCCTGCCCACATCAAAGTTGAAAGTGGATAGTAAATCATTGGTTTGTCGTAAATTGGCATTAATTGTTTGCTAACTGCCAATGTTAAAGGATGCAAACGTGTGCCTGAACCTCCAGCTAGAATAATTCCTTTCATTATAAACTATTTTTAAATTTTAACGCTTGTTTTCTATAAAAAATATTAAAAATACAATATAAAAAGAACGTAAAAACAAATAGTATTGGAAGTATAAACTTAATTTTTCCTGTTGTTCCTTTTGAATTTTTTATATTTATAACTGTACTTATATCTTTAATAATAGAATTACTATTTATTAAAGCAATTCTTTGAGTAGCAATTTCGTTAATTAAATTGTTTTTAAGTTCGAAAAAAGAATTGAATTGGTTATTTTCATTATTATAAACCAAGTTAGAACTTTTTTGATTTCTAGATAAATTAATCGTTAAAATTTTAATTAAAGACTCTGTTTGAGAAATTAATTCTGCATTTTTTTTCATTTTTATCTTGATGTTGTCTTTAGATATCGCTAAGATTTCATTAAGATAATCATCTGTATTCAAGAACTTCATTAATGGTTTAATTAAATCATTCATTGATGTTTTAGAAGATGTTACAATGTTGATTTTATGGTGTGGATAATTTTTACTCGTAATTTTATCTTTAATTACTTTATTGATATCACTACTTTCTGCCAAAAGTCTCATCAATTCAAAATTTTGAGTGTTTTGAGCACTTGCAGCCGATGTTGAATTATTAACAAAAGTGTAAATATCTACTACAGGTTCTATTTTTATAGAAGATATTCTTTTTGGGTTTTTAATTCCTATTGATTTAAAAAAAACAGTGTCTTGTTCTGATAATTTAGAAGTTAATAAATCAATTTTAGAATATAAATAGTCTGTTCCACCCATATTTGGCGTTACTATTATTTCACTATCATAATTTTTGATATTGGAATCTAAAAAATAACCTAAAACAGCACCAAGTATAAATAAGGATGCAATGATAATTATGTTTTTCTTTAAAAATAAAATTCCTTTAAAAATGCTTAAAGAAATGTTTCCGAAAAAACTAGTAATTTTATTAAACAATACACCTAAATCAATTTCTTCCGATGCTTGATTTTTTTCGTTTGAATTCATATTAATTATTTTACGTTGAAAATTTGTTCTAATATTTTAATTGTAATTAAATACGTTGGCTTTACTCCTGTTGTTCCTAATCCACCAGATGCTAGTGTGCTTCCTGTTTCTAATGGATTATCTGAAGCATAATAAGCATAACGAACTTTTACATTTGGATTGATGCTTTTTCTAATTTTTGAGGCACTTTGTATGGCTTTTTGATAGTATGAACCTTCCATTTCTAATCCGATTGCTGCCCAAGTAGATTCGTGAAAAAACTTTAATAAATCTCTGTTTTGCAACGATGTTCCTAAAACGGTTACCATTGGGCCTTCAAAAACCGGAATGTCATTTCCTTTAAACATTGCTGCTGTAAGTTGGTTTTCAAACGAATAATTATCGGCTGTTCCTTCGTTTATGTGAGCATTCGGAATCATAATATCTCCTTTTCCTCCTTCAAGTATTCCTGCTTTTCCCATAATAGATACTGATTCTACATTGAGTAAAGTTACTTTTTTTGCTTCTTTGTAAGGTTTTAATAATTCGTCTATGGTTTCATACGCTTGTTCTCCAAAAGCATAATCCATAACTATTAAAACTGGTGCTTCTTTACCAATTTTGGCATTAGGAAATGCCGATTTTGCCCAGTCAATTTTGGCTGTATCAAATATTTGAACATCTATATTGGTTCCTGAATTGTCTGGTAACGAAATCATTCCTTGTTTAAGTGCAACCTCTGTAACTTTATCTCTTACATCGTGTGCACCTTGCTTGCTTAATTCTTCAAAAATAAAAAAATCTGATTTGTCTTTAAACTTAGTTTTGTGAACATTTGGAGCAAAAATAGAATTCATAACACTATGCATATTGGCACTAATTATATGAATTGGTCTTTCTAATAATTCGTTTTGTATCAATACTTCTTTAATATTGGTTGCCCAAATTTCTCCGTGAATGTGATGACCAAGTCGTTCTCTTAAAATAGGACTAAAAGTAATAGTACGTTTATTATTTTCTACAACTTCTTCCATTGCTAGTTTTCCTAACCAGTAAATAACATGAAGAAAACGATCTGGTTTTTCAGATGTTCCAAATGCGTCATAAATAGATAAAACCTCAGCAAAAGTTCTTCCCAACACATTGGCTGTGTGCGAAATGGCTTTTTCTTTTTCTATTAAAGTAAGTTTCTTGGTTTGTAAAGCTGCTTGTTCTAGTTTTTGCCAATCGCGAGTTACTTCGTTATTGTTTTCATCAATTAAAACTCGGTCTTTTATTTTATGAGATTCGATAAATATAAACGTCAAATGCGTAAGAATGTCATAAATATCTGATCTTCCACGAGTAATTTCTACATTCATTTGCTCTTCATCAATTCGGTAGCAATTTCTTCTACGTTTTGGTGGAACAATGGCTTGAAAATGCGATTTAGAATAACCTTCGTCTGACGTTAAATTGATGTAACGACATTCTTCAATTCCAACAGGAAGTCTTTCTATAACGTATAAAAGTCCTGATAATTCTACTTTTTCTTCGGCAATACTACCATAAATTTCTGGTCTAAGTGCAAGTAAAGCTTCTCTTAACGTTTCTCCAGAAACTCCCATTGGTTTATAAAAACCACGGTTAAATAAATGTCTCATTGTAATGTACAATCGTTCGATAGCTGCCGACGATTCTTGCGCTCTAGAACGCGAAATGTTTTTAATTTCCTTCATTTATATGCTGAATTTAGTTCAGTATCTTGTTTTCTAACCTGCAAAGATAGGATTTTATATTTTAGTTGGTTAGAATTAGTGTTACTGCTGGTTCGTTTACCGATATTTTATCTTTTAAATTATCAGAATTTTTGCTTTTTTTATTCCATTTTCCGCCAGAAAAAGTATAAATTGATTCTAACTCTACTCTGTTATAAAGTAGCAATGGAAAATAAGTAATTGTTTTTTTGGTAGTGTTTGTATTGGCATCTACAGTTATTTTTTCAACTTTATTTTTTTCTATTAATAATTTTTCAAAACCAACAAAAATTCCATTTTT
>JAYVKR010000294.1:0-2226 GCA_043768185.1 Flavobacterium sp. | reverse complement strand
AAAAATAAAGGCGTTTGCACAGATGTTGTAATTCGTACTTATAGAAAATTGAATATCGATTTACAAAAAGAAGTTCATGAAGATATGAAAGCCAATTTTACTAAATATCCTAAAATTTGGAAATTAAAAAAAACAGATACAAATATTGATCATAGACGAGTTCCAAATCTTGAAGTTTTCTTTGAACGAAAAGGAACAAAATTAACAATTTCTAAAACCGCTTCCGATTATAAAACAGGAGAAATTGTTACTTGGATGATTGGAAATAAATTACCACACATTGGAATTGTAACCAATAAAAAATCTAGTGATGGTAAGCGACCATTGCTTGTTCATAATGTTGGTGGCGGACAAGTTCTTGAAGATTGTTTGTTTAGTTATACAATTGTTGGGCGTTTTAAGTTTGGGAAGTGAGATTAAAAACACTAAACGAAGTAATAACCGCAAACTTGTCATTCCGTAGGAATCTACAAAGCAATCACTACACAAAACAATAACCGCAAACTTATTATTCCTTATTAATAACAATTACAGAAACCAATAACCGCAAACTTGTCATTCCGTAGGAATCTACAAACCAAAAAAATGCTGAATTAAAACTATAGATTCCTACGGAATGACAACATTCTGGAAATGAGTACAAAATAATCCATCAACCTCAAACTTGTCATTCCGTAGGAATCTACAAAGCAATTATAAAAAGAAAATCAACTAAAATGAGAATTCCAAAACTCTAAATTAGGATTTACTTCTCTTATTAAATTCAGTTTCTTCTCTCTAGACAAATTTTTAATCTCTTTTTCCTTTTCAATTGCTTTTTGAATCCAACCGAATTTTTCATAATAAATTAATAAATGTGCATTATATCGAGCTGCAAAACTATTTGGATTTAACTTAGTTTCGTGTTGCTGTAATCTTAATTTTAGATTATTAGTTACTCCAGTATATAGAACAGATTTGTTTTTATTAGTTAAGATGTAAACATAAAAAGTGTAAATTCCTTCTGTAAATTCAATCATAATTATAATTTCATTAGATTAGTATGGGATATTTAATTTGACCATTGGTTTGCTTTGTACATTCCTACGGAATGACAAGATTGGGTTTGTTTCGCTTTTAGTTTTTCTTGAGATTCCTACGGAATGACAAGTTTATGTCTTTATTTTGCTTAAATTTATTTGTAGATTCCTACGGAATGACAAGATTACGGATGTTTTGCTTTTAGTTTTTCTTGAGATTCCTTCGAATGACAAGATTGTAAAATTGGTTTTGCTATAAATTTATTCTGAGATTTCTACGGAATGAAAAGATTGCATTATTTTTTTACTTTTAATTTAAAGATGAATTTACTTCATCAACTCCTTAACCTCATCAAAATTCAATCCACCATAATTTCCAGAACTCATCAATAGCAAAGCAGAATTATCAAAATTTTGATTGAATAAATACTCCTTAAAATCGGTTGGATTGGTATAAATAATTAAATCGTTGCGCTTAAAAGATTGCGCAATTTGCTCATAAGAAACTTCTTCTAGTTGCTTAATTTTAACAGCATCTGGTGAATAAAAAACAACTGCAACATCTGCAGCATCAAGTGAACCTTCGTATTCTTTTAAAAATTCGGCATTCAAACTACTGTACGTGTGCAATTCTAAACAAGCAATTAATTTTCTGTTAGGATATTGATTTTTAACCGCTTGCGTTGTAGCAGCAACTTTACTTGGCGAATGTGCAAAATCTTTATAAGCAACTTTTCCTTTTCCTTCGGCAATTTTTTCAAGTCGTTTACTTGCACCTTTAAAATTGGCAATTGCTTCATAAAAATCGGCTTCGTCAACTCCCATATTTTGACAAATCCATTTTGCTCCAGCAAGATTATTTAAATTATGCGCTCCAAAAACTTCTATTGGCATTGCTCCTTCTGGTGTTTCTAAAAAAGTTATTCCATCTTCAACTGTATATTTTGGAGTTGAATAAGGCATTTTTCTTATGGTGTTTGTAGTTTCTTCTGATACTTTTTTTACAGTTTCGTCTTCCTCATTATACACTAAAATTCCACCTTTTGTAATTTGATTTACAAATATTTCAAATTGTTCTACATAATTTTCAAATGTTGGAAATACATTTATATGATCCCAAGCAATTCCAGAAAGCAATGCAATATTAGGTTGATACAAATGAAATTTAGGTCGTCTATCAATTGGAGATGATAAATATTCATCGCCT
>JAYVKR010000293.1:0-3499 GCA_043768185.1 Flavobacterium sp. | reverse complement strand
TTAATAGAAAGTGAATTATTTGGACACGTAAAAGGTGCTTTTACATCTGCCATAAAAGACAGAGCAGGAAAATTTGAAGCTGCCGATGGCGGAACCATTTTTCTTGACGAAATTGGCGATATGAGTTTGGCTGCTCAAGCAAAAGTTCTTCGTGCATTACAAGAAAGTTTAATACAACGCGTTGGCGCAGACAAAGACATAAAAGTAAATGTTCGTGTAGTTGCTGCAACCAATAAAGATTTAAAAACAGAAATTGCCGAAGGTCGTTTTCGTGAAGATTTATACCATCGTTTGGCAGTAATATTAATAAAAGTTCCTGCATTGAATGATCGTCGTGATGACATACCTTTGCTCTTAGAACATTTTGCAGTAAAAATAGCCGAAGAACAAGGAAATGCACAAAAATCTTTTTCAGTTGAAGCTATAAAATTATTGCAAGAATACGATTGGACAGGAAACATTCGTGAGTTAAGAAACGTTGTAGAACGACTAATAATACTTGGAGGAATTCAAATTTCTGAAATGGATGTTAAGCTATTTGCTAGTAAATAATAAAAATGTTGTGGGTTTTGAGTTGTGTGTTATCAAGTTGACGCACAACTCATAACCCACAACTCACAACTAAATTATGATTTTAAAAAAAATAAATCCAAACCTACAACAAGCATTAATTGAGCACAATTTGCTAGAAGCTAATGAAATGCAACAAGACACTTTTTCTACCATAAAAAGTGGAGCAGATGCTGTAATTCAATCGCCAAAAGGAACAGGAAAATCTACCACTATTGTTTTGAACGTGATTCAAAGAATGGAAAAAACAATGGGCGAAAGTACGCGTGCCTTAATAATTGTAGAGAACAAAGAAAAAGTGCTAGAAATGGAAGAACTTTTTTTAAAGTTTGGAACTTACACCGATTTAAGCATTCTTGGCGTTCACGATAAAGGCGATGTAGATTATGACAAAAATATAATTTCGTTAGGATTAGATATTCTTATTGGTACGCCAAATAGAGTAAATGCACTATTTGCATCGGCAGGATTTAATATTAATACCATTAAAATGTTTGTTGTAGACGATGCCGAAGAGCTTTTTAAAAACCGGCTAGACGCAATTATAATGCGACTTTCTGCAAGTGTAGAAAAAACACAACGTATATTCTTTTGTTCAGAAATTACAGAAAGAGTAGAAACATTGGCAGAAAAAATAATGATAGAACCAGTTTTCTTTGAAATGGAGGAATAGTGTTCAGTAATCAGTGATCAGTATTCAGTAAACAGTAAATAGTAATCAGTAGATTAGATAAGATTTGATAATTTCATCGAAATCAAATTTAAATTCTGATTTATAATATTTTCCGAAAACAACAAACAACAAACAACAAACAATAAACAAAAAACATAAAAATGGGTTTAATAAAAATATTTTCAGGAAGTGAAATTTTAGCAACTGCATTAAAAGCTAAATTAGAAGAAAAAAACATTGATGTTGTCATAAAAGATAACAATCAAGCCAATGTTTTGCCAAGTATACAAAATACTAAAGCTATAGAATTATTCATTCAAGAAACCAATTTCAACAAAGCCAATCCTATTATTGAAGATTTTAGAATGAGTATTTAATTTTTTGTTTTAAGATTTTTGTTAATTATTTTATGAAAACATTAAAATTTCTATTCATAACATTATCTTCATTATTCGCAATTGTATACCTACTATATATAAGCTACATATATTGCAATCAAGCAGAAATGGTTTTTGTAGCCAATAAACTTCCTAAAAATTATACTTTTCAATTCAATCAAGAGTTTAAAGAAATAAATGTTCCATCATTTGATACTAAAATTCAAAACGGACTTTTATTTAAAACTAAAAACCCCAAAGGTCTAATTTTTTATCTTCACGGAAACAAAGGTTCTATAGATTCTTGGGGAAATAATGCTAAAATATATACCGATTTAGGTTATGACATCTTCTTTCTAGATTATCGTGGTTTCGGAAAAAGCGAAGGTAAAATAGAAAATCAAGAACAAGTTTTTAAAGATATTTCAATAGTTTACGACAAAGTCATTACTAACTACAAAAACAAAAATAATAGTATAATTGGTTATTCAATTGGTACTGGATTGGCAACTTATTTGGCATCAATAAAAAATCCAAATACATTAATTCTTCAAGCGCCATATTATAATTTTCTAGAATATTCAACTTTACGAGCACCATATTTTCCAGATTTTTTAAAGAAATTTCAATTCGAAACCGATAAATATATTACAAAAGTAAAATCTCAAATTTATATTTTTCACGGAAATCAAGATCAGTTAATTTCAATTGAAAATTCAGTTAGATTGCAAAAATTATTAAAAATCAATGATGCACTTTTTATTCTAGAAAATCAAAATCATATCGGAATTAATGAAAATCTTGATTTTCAAGAGAAGTTGCAAGAAATCATAAAATAAAAAATTGCTCATTTTATAATAAGTAATTGCCATTTCCTTCAAAAAATCTATCTTTGCACTTTTTTTAAAATCGTTTAAAATTAAACCTTTAAACCTTTAAACTTTTAAACTTCAAGATGATTACAGTAAACGATATTTCCGTAAATTTTGGCGGAACCACATTATTTAGCGATGTTTCTTTTGCTATAAATGAAAATGATAAAATTGCCTTAATGGGTAAAAATGGCGCAGGAAAATCTACACTTTTAAAGATTATTGCTGGAGAATCTAAACCTTCTACAGGAAATATTTCTGCTCCAAAAGATGCTGTAATTGCCTATTTACCACAACATTTGTTAACTATAGATGGTGCAACAGTAATGGAAGAAACATCCAAAGCATTTGGAGAAATCTTTAAAATGAAAGCCGAAATTGATGAAATAAACGAACAATTAACCATTCGTACCGATTATGAAAGTGATGAGTATATGAAATTAATTGAACGTGTTTCAGATTTAAGTGAGAAATTCTATGCCATAGAAGAAATAAATTATGAAGCCGAAATTGAAAAAATTCTAGTTGGTTTAGGTTTTGAAAGAGAAGATTTTACTCGTCAAACGTCAGAGTTTTCTGGCGGTTGGAGAATGAGAATTGAACTTGCTAAAATTCTGCTACAAAAACCAGATTTAATTCTGCTAGATGAACCAACAAACCACATGGACATTGAAAGTATTCAATGGTTGGAAGATTTTTTAATAAATTCGGCAAAAGCTGTAGTGGTTATTTCGCACGATAAAACATTTGTAGACAACATTACCAATCGTACTATTGAAGTTACAATGGGAAGAATTTACGATTATAAAGCCAAATACACTCATTATTTAGAACTTAGAAAAGACAGAAGAATTCACCAACAAAAAGCATACGACGAACAACAACGAATGATTGCAGATAATCAAACATTTATTGATCGTTTTAAAGGAACTTTTTCTAAAACCGATGCTGTACAATCTAGAGTTAAAATGTTAGAAAAATTAGTTTTGGTGCAAGTAGATGAAATA
>JAYVKR010000292.1:0-15187 GCA_043768185.1 Flavobacterium sp. | reverse complement strand
ATTTTGGCAAAATATAATTTTAAAAATATAAAAGAATACCATTGTAAAGATTTTGAAGACATAAAAGCCAAATGGGCAATTACTAAAGTACATAGAACGATTATAGTAAATGAAGATAAAACTATTAAAAATGGTTTTACAAATATGTTTGATGTAAATTTTATTAATGAATTAAAATGATAATATTCAATTGCAAAGTTCGGTGATGAATGTTCAGCCATAAAATAAACCGATTTAAAAAGCCAATTTTCAATTGAAAATTGGCTTTTATTATTATCTAAGTTTTAACTGAACACTAAAAACTGAATACAAAAACTTACTTATTTCCTTTCTCATAATCTGCAATAAACTGCGCCAAACCAATATCAGTAAGCGGATGTTTTAACAAACCAAGAATAGACGAAAGTGGTCCAGTCATAACATCGGCACCAATTTTGGCACAATTTACGATATGCATTGTATGACGTACAGATGCTGCGAGAATTTGAGTTTCATATCCATAATTATCATAAATTTCTCTAATTTCTTGAATCAAGTTCAATCCATCAGTACTAATATCATCCAGTCTTCCAATAAATGGCGAAACAAAAGTGGCTCCAGCTTTAGCAGCCAACAACGCTTGTCCAGCAGAAAATACTAGTGTAACATTCGTCTTAATTCCTTTATCAGAAAAGTATTTACAAGCCATAACACCTTCTTTTGTCATTGGCAATTTCACAACAATTTGCTCGTGAAGATCGGCAAGTTCCTCACCTTCTTTAATCATTCCGTCATAATCTACAGCATTTACCTCGGCACTAACTTCGCCATCAGTAATATTACAAATGTCAACATAATGCTTTAAAATATTATTTTTTCCTGTAATTCCTTCCTTGGCCATAAGTGACGGATTGGTTGTAACACCATCAAGAACGCCAAGTTGTTGCGCTTGTTTAATGTCAGATAAATTGGCTGTGTCAATAAAAAATTTCATAGTATATAATTAAAGTTGTGTTTATTATTTTGTGCGTTACCGCGAAAAGCGGTCAGGCTTTCCGTTTCAAGTCCTCATCTCACTTCCACTTTCGTTCCAGTAAGTTTCCGGGCTTTTCACTACAATCCTTAACGCAGAATTGTGTAAAATTACGAAAATCCTTTTCAATATCAATTACAAAAGTCAATTGCAAAAATCAATTTTTAAAAATTTAAAATTCATTTTAAAGAAATTTTTTAATTTAAATTTTTAAAATATAATTTCATTTTCAAATTGATATTAACTTTTGATATTGATATTGAATTTTGATATTGATATTGACTTTTGTAATTGATATTGAATTTTGTAATTGATATTAACTTTTTTAATTGATATTGAATTTTGTAATTAATATTGAATTTGTAATTGATATTGAATTTTGTAATTGATATTGTTAGAGCTTATAATGATTCATTACCATTTTCTCATAAACCACATCTGGCAAAATACGTTTTAAAACAATAGAAAACTTTTGAATAAAAGCACCAACTTTATAGTGAATTTTAGGATTTTTAGAGTTTATTATTTTATAAATTGCTATTCCCATTTCATTAGGATTTCCTCCGTCATCAACATGGTTATTCATTACTTCAAGTGTTTTTTTATACTGAATTTCATAAGCAGAATTATTAACCTCGCTATGAAATCTACCTGATGCAATATTGGTAGCAAAATCTCCAGGAGCAACATTTGTAATTTTAATTCCAAAATGCTTTACTTCCATTCGTAAACTTTCTGTTATCAATTCCAATGCACCTTTAGAAGCAGAATAAATTCCTCTATAAGGTAAACCCATATATCCAGCAATAGAAGTAATATTTATAATTAAACCACTTTGTTGCTTTCGCATTTGTGGTAAAACTGCTTTTATAACTTCTATCGGTCCAAAAAAATTAATTTCAAAATTATTCTTAATTTCCTCTGTCGGAATTTCTTCAATTGGTCCAGTAATTCCAACTCCAGCATTATTAATTACAACATCAATCCTACCCGATTTTGAAATTATAGAATTTATAGTTCTTTCAATTGTCTCAGGTTTTCTAACATCCAATTCTAATAAAGGAAAAACAGAATTTTTAATCGTACTCGGATTTCTACTTGTACCATAAACTGTAAAACCTTTTAAATGTAAATATTCGCCAATGGCCTTACCAATTCCAGATGACGCTCCAGTTATTAAAACTATCTTACTCATTACTATAAAAAACTAATTTATAAAATCTTTCTGAAACAATTATTTTGGTAAAGATAAAACTTTAAATAAAAAATTTACAATTAACTTAAAAAGAAAAAACAGCTACTCAAATTGAATAACTGTTTATTTTTATTATAAATTTTTTAATTATACTTTAAACCTTTTTCTATCAGTTTCGTTCAAATAAATTTTTCTTAAACGAATAGATTTTGGTGTAACCTCAACATATTCATCTTTTTGAATGTATTCTAATGCTTCTTCTAATGAGAAAATAATTGGTGGAATAATTCTTGCTTTTTCATCATTTCCAGACGAACGAACGTTAGATTGTTTTTTCTCTTTGGTTACGTTTACACACATATCATCGCCACGAGAATTTTCTCCAATTACCTGACCTTCATAAATTTCAGCATTTGGCTCAACAAAAAACTTACCACGATCTTGTAATTTATCTATAGAATATGGTATTGCTTTTCCTTTTTCCATAGAAATTAACGAACCTTTATTACGTCCAGAAATTTCTCCTTTGTATGGTTCATATCCTATAAAACGGTGTGCCATAATAGCTTCACCTGCAGTAGCAGTTAATAATTGATTACGTAATCCAATAATTCCACGAGATGGAATATTAAATTTAATTACCATACGTTCTCCTTTAGTCTCCATAGACAACATCTCGCCTTTACGTAAAGTAACAAACTCAACTGCTCTACCAGAAAGTGATTCTGGTAAATCAATTGTTAATTCTTCAATTGGCTCACATTTTTTACCATCAATTTCTTTAATAATAACTTGTGGTTGACCAATTTGTAATTCGTAACCTTCACGTCTCATTGTTTCAATTAAAACAGATAAGTGCAAAACGCCACGACCAAAAACCATAAATTTATCAGCCGAATCTGTTTCGCCTAATTTCATTGCCAAGTTTTTTTCTAATTCTTTTGTTAAACGGTCACGAATGTGTCTAGATGTTACAAATTTTCCTTCTTTTCCAAAGAAAGGAGAATCATTTATTGTAAACAACATACTCATTGTTGGTTCGTCAATAGCAATTGTTTGCAAAGCTTCTGGATTATCAATATCGGCAATGGTATCGCCAATTTCAAATCCTTCAACTCCAACAATCGCGCAAATATCTCCAGCAATTACTTCTTGTACTTTTTTTCTACCAAGACCTTCAAATGTATGTAGCTCTTTAATTCTAGATTTCATTATTACACCATCTCTTTTGCAAAGAGAAATTGGCATTCCTTCTCTAAGAACTCCTCTTTCTAATCTACCAATAGCAATACGACCAGTAAAAGCAGAGAAATCTAAAGATGTAATTAACATTTGTGGTGTTCCTTCAGAAACTTTTGGAGCAGGAACATGTTCTACAACCATATCTAACAATGCTTCAACATTGTCAGTTATGTTTTCCCAATGATCTGACATCCAGTTATTTTTAGCAGAACCATAAACAGTTGGAAAATCCAATTGCCATTCTTCAGCACCTAATTCAAACATCAAATCAAAAACTTTTTCATGAACTTCTTCTGGTGTACAGTTTTCTTTGTCTACTTTATTTATAACAACGCAAGGTTTTAAACCTAAATCGATAGCTTTTTGTAAAACAAATCGTGTTTGTGGCATTGGACCTTCAAATGCATCTACAAGTAGACAAACACCATCAGCCATGTTTAATACACGTTCTACTTCTCCACCAAAATCAGCGTGACCTGGAGTATCAATAATATTAATTTTAGTTCCTTTGTAATTTACTGAAACGTTTTTAGAAGTAATTGTAATTCCTCTTTCACGTTCCAAATCATTATTATCAAGAATTAAGTCTCCTGTATTTTCGTTGTCGCGAAAAAGTTGACAATGATACATAATTTTATCAACCAAAGTTGTTTTACCGTGATCGACATGGGCAATAATTGCAATATTTCTAATAGATTCCATCTGTTATTTTTAATGGGTGCAAAGGTACACTTTATTTTGATTAAATTATCGATACCAATATTTACTTTACATTTTAATAACTTGCAAATTAAAATATTTAATTTTTTCATTAAAAATCGTATTTTAAATTTAAATTTTTTATTTTTGGAGTAATGAAAAAAATGCCTTTTAAATTACATATTATATTTTATTTTGCTACGCTTATTCTTATCATAGCAGGGCAAACAATATTTACAAAGTACTTCAATATTAAAACTAGTAATTTAATTTACATTTGGTCTGCAATTTTAAGTACCATAATCTTTACTTTATACTATACATTTATAAAGATTATAAAAAATAATCAAAAGTTAGAAATAATACAATTAGAAGAAAAGTATATAGATTTAATAGAATCTAATGAACGTTATGAAATGGTTTCTAAAGCTACAAGTGATACCATTTGGGATTGGGATATAAAAACTGGAGGATTTATTTGGAATAGAGGAATTGAAGGAATTTTTGGATATCATAGAAAAGATGTAGGTAATAATCTACAATGGTGGTTTGATAAAATTCATCCAGAAGACAGTTTAAAAATGTCTGTAAAATTATATTCGTTTATTGCAGAAAAATCAGAAAAATGGCAAGATGAATACCGTTTTAGATGTGCCGATGGAACTTATAAATATGTTTTTGATAGAGGTTTTTTAGTAAAAGATGAAACTGACACTATAGTTAGAATGATTGGAGCAATTCAAGATGTTACTAAACAAAAAGTAGAAGAGCAAAGACTAAAACTATTAGAAACCGTAATTACTCAAACTAAAGATACAGTCATTATTACCGAAGCTGGAGATGCTGAAAAAGGAATTCCAAAAATTGTTTATGTAAATCCTGCATTTTCTAAAATGACAGGATATAAAACTGATGAAGTTATTGGAAAATCTCCTGCAACATTTATGTCTAAATCTAGTGTGCAAGATAACATAACAAAAATTGCCAACTCACTAAAGAAAAAAGAAGAATTTACTTTTGAATCCTTAAATTTAAGAAAAAACAATGAACAATATTGGGTTAACTTTTCAATGATTCCTATAACTAATGCAGATAATCAGCACTCACATTGGATTTCTATACAAAGAGATATTTCTGTAGAAAAGCATAGAGAATCTGAAAGAGAACAACTAATAAGCGAATTAACTCAAAACAATAAAGATTTAAAACAATTCTCTTATATTACCTCGCATAATTTGAGAGCACCACTTTCTAATTTAACTGGATTATTAAATCTAATTGAAGATTTACATATTGAAGACATTGAGTTAAAAGAAATTTTAAATGGCTTTTCAAAATCTACTAATTTATTAAATGATACCATAAATGATTTAGTAAAAGTTATAATTATTAAAGACAGTCCATCAATTCAAAAAGAGCAAATTTTAACTCAAGTTGTATTTGAAAATGTTTTTAATCAATTAAGTGTTTTAATAAGTTTAAAAAAACCTATTATAAAAATGGATTTTGAAAGTGCTCCTTTTTTAACAATCAACAAATCATATTTAGAAAGTATATTATTAAATTTAATGACAAATTCGTTAAAGTATAATGATGAATCAAGGATATTAAAAATTACAATTTCATCTAAAATTATTGATGATAAAGTTCTAATTGTGTTTAAAGATAACGGAATAGGAATTGATTTAGAAAGAAATAAAGACAAAATTTTTGGATTATATCAAAGATTTCATGATTATCCAGATAGTAAAGGATTAGGATTATATCTAGTAAAATCTCAAGTAGAATCAATGAACGGAAAAATTGAAGTAGACAGTAAAGTTGGTGTAGGAACAACATTTAAAATGACATTCTTATCTTAATTACTTATGTTTAATAAAATTTTATGTGTAGATGATGATCCAATAACTTTAATGCTATGCAAAAAAGTTATTATTAAATCTCAATTTTCAAAAGAAATTGATCTAGCTAATAATGGAGAAAAAGCATTACATTATTTTGACAATTTAATAGCTAAAATTTTAAATGTAGAATATGTAATATCGCCTGAATTGGTTTTTCTAGATTTAAACATGCCAATAATGAATGGTTGGGAGTTTTTAAATACCTTTTCTAAACCACAATATAACAATTATTTTTCAACTGTCAGAATAATAATTTTATCATCAACTATAGATCCTAAAGATGTAGAAAAATCTAAACAATTTCCAATAGTTACTCATTTTTTATCAAAACCTATTACACAAGAAATGCTTTATGATTTAAAATAAAGCATAAAAAAAGCTTCCAAATATTGAAAGCTTAGTTAAATTATATTTAAATAATATTACATATTTGTAACATGCTTTGTTAATTTAGATTTTAAATTAGATGCTTTGTTATCATGAATAATATTCTTCTTAGCTAGTTTGTCAATCATTGAAATTACAGAAGATAATTTAGAAGCAGCATCAGTTTTATCTGTAGCTATTCTTAACGCTTTAATAGCATTACGAGTAGTTTTATGTTGGTATCTGTTTAAAACTCTTCTTTTTTCGTTACTTCTAATTCTCTTTAAAGCTGACTTGTGATTTGCCATTTTCTTGTATTTTTTCTTTTTTATTAAAATAATTTGTAGCCCGTAGGGGAATCGAACCCCTCTTACATGGATGAAAACCATGCGTCCTAACCGATAGACGAACGGGCCATACTTCTTGAATGCGAGTGCAAAAATACAATTATTTTTTATTCACACAAGTGTTGATTGTACTTTTTTTTTATTTTTTTTAATATGCCTTTGCAAACAACACTCTACCAGTAGATTCTTCTCCAGAAAAAATACATTTTCCTTTCTCTTCTACTCTGTTTAAAGGTATGCATCTTATTGTTGCCTTGGTTAAATTTTTAATTTTTTCTTCAGTTGCCGCTGCTCCATCCCAATGTGCAGAGATAAATCCACCTTTGTTTTCTAAAACATCTTTAAATTCATCAAACGAATTTACTTCTGTAATATGATTTTTTCTATAATTCAATGCTTTATCAAATAAATTACTCTGAATTTTTTCTAATAAATCAGTAACGTAAACAACTATATTTTCTTTTGGAACTATTTCTTTCGTAAGTAAATCTCTTCTAGCAACTTCAAATGTTCCATTTTCTAAATCTTTTGGACCAACTGCTAGTCGTACTGGAACACCTTTTAATTCCCATTCTGCAAATTTATATCCAGGTTTTTGAGTAGTTCTATTATCAAATTTTACAGAAATATTTATTTTTTTTAATTGTAAAACTATTTCGTTTACCGTTGCTGAAACTTTTTCTAATTCTTCATCAGATTTAAAAATTGGAACTATTACCACTTGAATTGGTGCTAAATTTGGAGGTAAAACCAATCCATTATCATCAGAATGTGTCATAACTAATGCACCCATTAATCTTGTAGAAACTCCCCAAGAAGTTCCCCAAACATATTCTTGCTTTCCTTCTGTTGTAGCAAATTTAACATCAAATGCTTTTGCAAAATTTTGACCTAAAAAGTGTGATGTTCCTGCTTGCAATGCCTTACCATCTTGCATTAGTGCTTCTATACAATAGGTTTCATCTGCTCCAGCAAAACGCTCAGTTTCTGTTTTTAAACCTTTAATTACTGGCATTGCCATAAAATTTTCGGCAAAATCTGCATATACATGCATCATTTTTTCAGATTCTTCTATTGCTTCTTGTTTTGTTGCATGAGCTGTGTGTCCTTCTTGCCATAAAAATTCTGCTGTACGCAAAAATAATCTAGTTCTCATTTCCCATCTAACTACGTTTGCCCATTGATTTATTAATAATGGCAAATCTCTGTAGGATTGCACCCAACCTTTATAGGTAGACCAAATTATTGCTTCACTTGTTGGTCTAACTATTAATTCTTCCTCTAGTTTTGCATTTGGGTCAACCATTAATTTTCCTGGATTGTCTGGATCATTTTTTAATCTGTAATGCGTTACAATGGCGCATTCTTTAGCAAAACCTTCCGCATTTTTTTCTTCTGCTTCAAACATACTTTTGGGTACAAAAAGCGGAAAATAAGCATTACTGTGACCCGTTTCTTTAAACATTCTGTCTAATTCTGCCTGCATTTTTTCCCAAATTGCATAACCATATGGTTTAATAACCATACAACCTCTAACTCCTGAATTTTCGGCTAAATCTGCTTTAACCACAAGTTCATTATACCATTTGGAATAATCTTCTTCTCTTTTTGTTAAGTTCTTGCTCATATTGAATAGTTTGGCATAAAAATTGTTTTAATAAATTTAACTAAATAGTTCGGCAAAACTAACTATTTTTGTAATGTGCAACAATAAAAATGCTATAGATATGAAAACTATTTACTTTTCTTCGCAAAAAATTTCCATTTATTCTTTATTTGGAATTTTAACTTTGGTTTTAACTTCTTGTGGTTCTTACCAAAACTCTACTTATTACGACAATGATGGTATTTATGGAAGTTCAGATGTGAAAAAGAAAAAAGAATCACAATCTGCTGATTCTAATAATAAATACAAAGATTATTTTAGTTCGTTAAACGAAGATAATCAAAATGAAGTATTTACTGATGTTGATAATTATTCTACTTACAATGATACTATTTTAAGAAATGGTACAGAAGTTCAATCTAATTCTTATGCAAGTTGGGGAAACAATGGTAGTGAAACTGTAGTTGTTAATGTGTATGATAACAATTGGGGTTACAATAATTTTGGCTTTAATAATTTTTATGGAAATTATTGGGGTTACAATAATTGGGGTTGGAATGGTTGGTATGGAAACAATTGGGGTTGGAACGGTTGGTATGGAAATAATTGGGGTTGGAATGGTTGGTTTGGACCAAATTCTTGGTGTGGAAATTATGGAAATGGTTACTACGGAAATGGTTACTACGGAAATGGTTATTACGGAAACGGTTATTACGGAAACAATTATGCTTATAATGGAGGAAGAAGAAATTCTAATTTCAATAATAACTACAGTTATGGTTCTAGATCAAATGCACCAATAACAAGAAATTTTAATTCTGGAAGAGCTAGAAGCGAAACTAATACTGTTAGAAATACAACAAGAAATTATAACGAATCTGGTACAACAAGAACCAATTCTAATTCTACTAGAACTAGAAATACAAATCAAGTTGGCACTTCACCTACTAGAACTTATAACAGTACATCGCAAACAAGATCAAATTCAGCTACAACTCCTGTTAGAACAACAACTCCAACAAGAACTTATGAAGCTCCAACACCTTCCTATTCTCCAAGTTCATCTGGTAGCGGATCTTATGGTGGAAGTAGATCTTCTGGTGGTAGTTCATCATCTGGTGGTGGTGGAAGATCTTCTGGTGGCGGAAGAAGATAATTAAAACTTTTAAAAAAAATTTATGAAAAAGACTTTTTTTACAGTGTTTGTGGGACTTATTTTTATTTCCTTACAAGCGCAAGACATTAATGATGCCTTAAGATATTCTAAAGAAAACTTAAATGGAACTGCTAGATTTAGAGCAATGAGTGGAGCTTTTGGAGCATTGGGTGGCGATTTATCTGCAATTGGTGTTAATCCTGCTGGTTCTGTTGTATTTGCAAACAATCAAGCTGGATTTACATTAAGCAATTTTAATTCTAAAAACGATTCTAATTATTTTGGAAAACAAACATCTGAAGATAATAATACTTTTGATTTAAATCAAGCTGGAGGAGTTTTTGTATTTGAAAATGATGATCAAAAAAGCGATTGGAAAAAATTTGCTTTAGCCATAAATTATGATAACGCAAGTAATTTAGACAATAGTATTTTTTCTTCTGGAACTAATCCAAATAATTCAATATCAAATTATTTTTTGAGTTATGCTAATGGTGTACCTCTAAGTATAGTAACTGGAAATGATTTTGATTATGCAGATTTATTTTTTAACGAGCAACAAGCTTACTTAGGTTATCAAAGTTATATAATCAATTCTACAGACGATACAAATCTTAATAATACACAATATGTAAGTGGAGTTGCGCCTGGAGGAAATTACAACCAACAATACACATTAGAATCTTCTGGGTATAATGGAAAACTATCTTTTAATGCTTCTGGACAATATACTGATAAATTTTTATTTGGTATTAACTTAAATTCTCATTTTGTTGATCACAGACAATCTACAAGTTTTTTTGAAAGTAATAACAACAATACATCTACAACCAATTTAGTAAAAAGATTGCGTTTTAATAACGATTTATATACCTATGGAAATGGTTTTTCTTTTCAATTGGGAACTATTTTTAAACCTACTAAAGAAGTTAGATTAGGTTTAGCTTATGAA
Organism: Flavobacterium sp.; assembly: GCA_043768185.1. Classification (GTDB taxonomy): domain Bacteria; phylum Bacteroidota; class Bacteroidia; order Flavobacteriales; family Flavobacteriaceae; genus Flavobacterium. Next base: position 4,708 of record JAYVKR010000292.1, on the reverse strand, counting down.
TCTCCAACTTGGTTGACTTTAAATGACGAAATTAGTCAAGATATTACTGCTGTTAGTTCAAGTTCTGCAGGCGAATTGTCTCCAGATAATGTAAATCCAAATCTTACGATTATTTTTGAACCTTATAGATTACAAACTCCATCTAAATTTACAGGTAGTTTTGCTTATGTGTTTGGAAAAAAAGGTTTGCTAAGTATTGATTATGCTGTAAAAGATTATAGTAATACAACTTACAAACCTAAAAGAGATTTCACTACTACTAATGCAACTATGTCTAATTTACTTGATGCTTCAAGCGAAGTTAGAGTTGGTGGAGAATACAAAATAAAAAAATTGAGTCTTCGTGGTGGATACAGATTTGAAAAAAGTCCATATAAAGACGGAAAAACTATAGGCGATTTAACAGGATATTCTGGTGGATTTAGATATAATTTTGGTTCTACAAAGCTAGATTTATCTTATTCTTACGCTCAAAGAGATTACAACCAACAGTTTTTCTCTCAAGGATTTACAGACAGTTCTAAAATTAGTTCGGTTAATAATAATGTTAGTATTACATTATTATTTGAATTGTAAAAATTTTAATTTATTATACTTAAACCATTCGTTTATCGGATGGTTTTTTTATGCAATAACCTTAACTTTTAGTCCTGATGGAAATGAAAATCCTATACAATTGCGAAAGAAATTGTATAGATTGTAATGTACAGCAGGAAAATGGATAATAGTAATGCCCAAACCATTGGCTACTAATAATCATCAGCACAAGTTCAAAATAATTATGATAATTGTAAATGAAATTAGAATTAAAAGTTGTAATTTTGCACACTTTCTAAAAAAGAAAAATATTTTAAATATATGAGAACCAAATCGTTAAAGAAAAACAAAATCAATGTTATTACACTTGGATGTTCTAAAAATGTGTACGATAGCGAAGTACTGATGGGACAATTGCGTGCTAGCGGAAAAGACGTTGTACACGAAGAAGAAGGAAACATTGTGGTTATAAATACGTGTGGTTTTATTGATAATGCAAAGGCAGAATCGGTAAATATGATTTTGGAATATGCTGATAAAAAAGAACGTGGAATTGTTGATAAAGTATTTGTAACCGGATGTTTAAGTGAACGTTACAGACCAGATTTAGAGAAAGAAATTCCAAATGTGGATCAATATTTTGGTACTACAGAATTGCCTGCGTTGTTGAAAGCACTTGGTGCCGATTACAAACACGAATTGCTTGGCGAACGATTAACAACAACGCCTAAAAATTATGCTTATCTAAAAATTGCCGAAGGTTGTGATAGACCTTGTAGTTTTTGTGCCATACCTTTAATGAGAGGAAAACACGTTTCGCAAACCATTGAAAAACTGGTTAAAGAAGCAGAAGGTTTAGCTAAAAATGGTGTAAAAGAATTGATATTGATAGCTCAAGATTTAACTTATTATGGTCTTGATATTTATAAAAAACGTAATCTTGGTGAACTATTAGAAAATCTTGTTAAAGTTGAAGGTATTGAATGGATTCGTTTGCATTATGCTTTTCCTAGTGGTTTCCCAATGGATGTTCTTGAAATTATGAAACGTGAACCAAAGATTTGTAATTACATTGATATTCCGTTGCAGCATATTTCTGACTCTATTTTAAAATCGATGCGAAGAGGAACAACTCGTGAAAAAACTACTAATTTATTAAAAGAGTTTCGTGAAGCTGTTCCTGGAATGGCAATTAGAACTACACTAATTGTGGGTTATCCTAGAGAAACAGAGGAAGATTTTAATATACTGAAAGATTTTGTACAAGAAATGAAATTTGACAGAATGGGATGTTTTGCTTATTCTCACGAAGAAAATACACACGCTTATTTACTAGAAGATGATGTTCCAGATGAAGTAAAAAAAGCTAGAGCCGAAGAGATAATGGAATTACAATCGCAAATTTCTTGGGATTTAAATCAAGAAAAAGTTGGTCAAACTTTTAAATGTATTATAGACAGAAAAGAAGGTGGACATTTTGTGGGAAGAACAGAATTTGACAGTCCAGATGTAGATAACGAAGTTTTAATTGATGCTACAAAACACTATGTAAAAACTGGAGAATTTGTAAATATTAAAATAATTGAAGCTACAGAATTTGATTTATATGGCGAACCAGCAGTATAATAAAAACTTAAATTAAAATATAAAAAAAACTCTAAATCAATTATGACTTAGAGTTTTAATAGTTAACCACCTTTTATTAAATTATGCTTTTGCTACAACTGTTCCTTTAAAAGTCAATACTTTTGGAGTTTCGTCTGCGCTTGTTGTTACTGTTACCGTTTTAGTAAAAGCTCCTGGAGCAGCAGCATTATAAATTGCTTTTATAAAACCAGATTTTCCTGGAGCAATTGGATCTTTAGTATAATCTGCAGCAGTACAACCACAAGCAGGTTTTACATTAGTAATTATAACTGGTTTATCACCAGTGTTTTTAAATTCAAATTCTATATTTTTTGGTGTTCCTTGTGGAATTTGACCAACATCTACAGAATCTGATTTCCAAGAAATTGCAGATACAATTGTACTAGTTATTTCATATTTTACTTCGTTAGAAATAACAGAGAAAGACATTAATGAAACTGTTAATGCCAATAAAGAAATTTTTAATATTCTCATTTTTATAAATTTTAATTCTTTAATTTAAGTTCGTTTAAAAGAACTATACAAATGTAATGCAAGAAATAAATTATCATTGTTAACCAGTTTGTAATGTTTGTTAATGAGTTGTTAACGATGTAAAAAAGGTATAATTTTGATTAATTTTGAAACAAATAAGGAATACAAAATTAGAATAGTTTTACATAATTAATGAAGACAAAGAATTTAAACATCATAATAGTTTTAGGATTAGTTGCCACAATTGGTATTTTAATTGCTCAATTATTATGGACAAAAGAAGCGTTTACAATAGAAGAAAAAAAGTTTTCTCAAAAAACGCATGTTGCCTTATTGGAAGTAGTAAAAAAACTATATGAAGGTACAAATAGCGAATTGCCAGCTCAAAACCCTATAAAAAAAGTAGCTAATGATTACTATATTGTAAATGTTGAGAACGATTTTCAGCCAGATATTTTAGAATTTTATTTAAAAGAAGAATTTGCCAAATTTAATATCACTACCGATTTTGAATATGCCATGTACAACTGCCAAAGTGATGAAATGGTATATGGAAATTACATTTCATTATCTGACAAAAAAGCTAAAAAAAGCTCGGTTTATTTTCCTAAACATGAAAATTTAGTTTATTATTTTGCCATTCGTTTTCCTAACGAGACAAGTTATTTATTCAGTTCATTGCGTTTTTGGTTCGTGCTTTCATTTGCCTTAATTATTATACTTTTAGTTTATGTTTATTCTATTTACACCATTATTCAACAGAAAAAATACTCTGAGTTGCAACGTGATTTTATAAATAATATGACACACGAATTTAAAACACCATTGTCTTCTATATTACTTGCTTCCAATTATTTAAACAAACAAGAAACTATAAAAAAAGATGAAAAACTTGATAAATACACTTCTATTATTATTAATCAAAGTAATAAATTAAACCATCATGTAGAGAAAATATTAAACATTGCGAAATCTGATAATTCTTCGTTAGCGTTAGATAAAAAAGAACTTTTTGTGCTTCCAATTTTAAATGATGTTGTAGAAAATATGAAACTAAAAAATGAAAATCTACAAGTTAAAATTTCTAGCAATAGTGATTTTAAAATTCTTGCAGATGAATTTCATTTTACCAATATTGTTCATAATTTAATTGATAATTCTATAAAATATTGCAATGAAAACCCAAGTATAAAAATTACTATTGAAGAAGAAAATAAATTTTTAAGATTAAATTTTACAGATAACGGAATTGGTATTGCAAATAAAAATCTTACTTTTATTTTTGATAAATTTTATAGAATTCCAAGTACAAAAAGTAATGAAGTAAATGGTTTTGGACTTGGATTGTACTACGTTAAAAAAATATGCATACAACACAATTGGAAAATTGTAGCAACAAATAATAAAGATAAAGGAATTACTATTTCTATTTTAATTCCTAAAAAATAAAACTAACATTTAGCACAATTAAATGCAGAAATAAATTCAGCACAAATGGCAAAATTTAAAATTCTATACGCAGAAGACGATGAAACACTAGCATTTTTAACCAAAGATAATTTGGAACAAAATTATGATGTAACGCATTGTGAAAATGGAGAAATTGCACTAAGTACTTTTAAAAAAGAAGTTTTTGATATTTGTATTTTAGATATTATGATGCCAAAACTTGACGGATTTGAATTGGCAGAAGGCATTAGAAAATTAAATGCAGATGTTCCTATAATTTTTCTATCGGCTAAGACTTTAAAAGAAGATAGAATTAAAGGATTGCGAATTGGCGCCGACGATTATCTTGTAAAACCATTTAGTATTGAGGAACTTATATTAAAAATTGAAATATTTTTAAAACGATCTAACAAGATTTCAATTGTTGAAACCAAATTTTATACACTTGGAAAATACCAATTTGACAGTAAGAATTTTTTAGTATTTAACGATGCCGAAAAAATTTCATTAACCCAACGCGAATCTGATTTATTGAAACTTTTTATAGACAATAAAAATGTAGTTTTAAAACGTGAAGAAATTTTAAAATCACTTTGGGGAA
>JAYVKR010000291.1:0-2137 GCA_043768185.1 Flavobacterium sp. | reverse complement strand
CTAGAATTTTTCTGTTAAAAAAAGGAAATATTAAAATTATTTCGGTTGATGATGAAGGAAATGAAACCATTAAAGAAGTACTTCAAAAAGGAGATTTATTTGGCGAATTAACATTAGAAAAAGATACAGATGTAAATGAGTATGCCAAAGCATTGACCGAAGAAGTATCTATGTGTAGTTTTTTAATGTCAGATTTTGAAGAGTTAATTTTAAAAAATCCATCACTAGCATTGACTTATACAAAGTTTGTGGGATTAAAAATGAAGCGATTAAAAAATAGTTATTCTAATTTAGTTTCTAAAGATGCTAAAACTAGATTAATAACATTTTTAAAAGATTGGTCGCAAAGAGAAGGTGTTTTTAATGTAAACCAAGTAACATTAGATAACTATTTAACCCAAACAGATATTGCTCAAATTATTTGTACTTCTAGACAAACTGCTACTCAACTTATGAATGAATTGGAAGAAAAAGGATTAATTCATTATAATAGAAAACAGATAATGATTAATAATTTAAATGATTTTACATGAATAAAAATTGGTTGACTTTTGAAAAAACTGTAGCCGTTTTTCAATTTATATTTGGTTTATTAATTATCCCAGGAGTTTTCTATTTTACTTATAATAATTTTGATTATTATTTTAAAACAATTAATAACAATTTTTCTATTGTTACTACTTTACAAAATATAATATTGAATTTGGCACTTCCTATTTTTGGAATTTATTCTGCAATAAAAATTATTCAAAATAAAAAGATTGGCTGGTTATTTTCTATTATTTATTGGTTTACTTTAAGTTTTTACTCATTCTTTAATCTTTATGAAAGTTTTAAAAACAGTAAATCAATTTATGAAATTATTTTTTTAATAATATTAACTGTAATTTTTATAACAATTGGAATTTTAATATCTTCAAAAAAATTTAGAATAAAGTATAAATCTAACTCTAAAGATTATACCGTTATTTTAGTATTAATTTTAGTGTTTATTTTAAAAAATCTTTATTTATAAATTGATAATTTTTATATAAAAAATTTTATTAATTCATTATAACAGAAAACAAATAATGATTGGCGATGTTTCGCAGTTTTAAAATTAGTTTCAACCAATTGTAAACCAGCCGACAAATACCTTCGTAGATATAAAATAGTTTTGTACCATAAAAGTATATTAACTTAATTTATATCAAAATGAAAAAACTAATTTTAATATTATTTATTGCATTAGTAAGTGCATCAACTTTTGCACAATCTACTAAACGATTATCACAATTTAATCTCGAGAAAAAAGTGGCCATTAAAGGTTACGATCCAGTTTCTTATTTTATACAAAAAAAAGCCATAAAAGGAAAAAGCACTTTTTCATATACTTATCAAGGTGTAATTTATAATTTTTCATCACAAACTAATAAAGATTTGTTTATAAAAAATCCTGCGAGTTACGAGCCACAATATGGTGGTTGGTGCGCTTATGCAATGGGAGAAACTGGCGAAAAAGTAGCAATAGATCCTTCAACTTTTAAAATTATTGACAATAAATTGTATCTTTTTTATAATGCTTTTTTCAATAATACCTTAAAAACCTGGAACAAAGATGAAAGTAGTTTAAAGAAAAAAGCCAATGCTAGTTGGATGAAATTTTTAAATTAATTTAAACTTTTTTAAAATGAAAACTTCCATTTTTACTTGGATAATTAAACTCATTGCAGTTGTAATTCTACTTCAAACACTTTATTTTAAATTCACTGGAGCAGAAGAATCTATTTATATTTTTACAAAATTAAATATTGAACCCTATGGCAGAATTGGCTCTGGAATTGTAGAATTAATTGCATCAATTTTAATTTTAATTCCAAAAACTACATTATTTGGAGCAATTTTAGGTTTAGTAACTATGATTAGTGCCATTTTTTCTCATATATTTGCACTCGGAATTATAGTTCATAACGATGGTGGCACATTATTTGCTTTAGCAATTGTAACATTTATATGCTGTACAATAATAATTTACCAATTAAGAAGTAAAATTCCCAACCTATTGAAATTTAAAATATAATTCTTAAATTGGCAACTTTAAACTAGAAGTTACCAAATAACGTATATTTAAGATATAACAAAAACGCAATGCTAATAC
>JAYVKR010000290.1:0-2926 GCA_043768185.1 Flavobacterium sp. | reverse complement strand
AAATTGGCTTTCATATCTTCATGAACTTCTTTTTGTAAATCGATATTCAATTTTCTATAAGTACGAATTACAACATCTGTGCAAACGCCTTTATTTTTAGGAACATCACCATTAGGATATTTTATAGAAAAATAAGTCGGATCATATTCTATAGAATCGTCAATAATAGAAATTGCAGCATCAGAAATTTTTTCTTCAAATGTTTTTTCAACGACAGTATTATTTTCTTTTTGGCTACAAGTAAAAAAAGAGATGGTAATTAGTAATAAATAAATTGGTTTCATACTTTTATACTTTTTATTGATATAACGATTTTTAATTAATTTTCTTATATTTAATATCCTAATTATAATTTTATACGCCAAATGGAAACCACAAATTCTTCAATAAAATACTGGTCAGAAGACGATAAGCCAAGAGAAAAGCTAATGATTAAAGGAAAAGCAGTTCTGTCTGATGCTGAGTTATTGGCAATATTAATAGGTTCTGGAAGTAGAAATGAAAGCGCTGTAGAACTTAGTCAACGCATTTTATCAAACTCTAGTAACAACCTAAATTCATTAGCAAAACTTACCATTATACAGTTAATGGAATTTAAAGGAATTGGTGAAGCCAAAGCAATTACAATCATTGCAGCATTAGAATTAGGTAAAAGAAGAAGAGAAGAAGAACCGCAAGAATTAATAAAAATAACTTCTAGCATAACTACTTTTCAAATAATGCAACCACTTATTGGCGATTTATTGCACGAAGAGTTTTGGGTTTTATACCTAAATAATTCCTGTAAAGTAATTTATAAAAGTCAATTATCTAAAGGCGGAATTACAGGAACAATAGTAGATATTAGAATGGTTTTTAAAATTGCGCTAGAACAAAATGCAACTTTTGTAGTATTAGCACACAATCATCCATCTGGAGATCCAAATCCAAGTCCTGAAGATTTTAAAATTACAAAGAAATTGCAAAATGCCGGAGAAATTGTAGATGTTAAAGTTTTAGATCACGTAATTGTTAGTGATAAAAGTTATTATAGCTTTGCAGATGACAGTAAAATGTAACTATGAAAAATAATACTATTACAGATGTTTTCTTTGATTTAGATCATACACTTTGGGATTTCGAAAAAAATTCGGCACTAGCATTCGAAAAAATATTTGAAAAACATACTATTGCTATTGATTTAAATTTGTTTCTAAAACAGTATGTTCCAATAAATTTGAAGTATTGGGAAATGTATAGAAAAGAAGAAATCAATCAAATAGAACTTAGATTTGGACGATTAAAGGAAACATTTGATATATTAAATTTTGAATATTCAAATGAATTAATAGATTTATTATCTAAAGAATACATTTATTATTTGCCACAATTTAACCATCTTTTTGACGGAACAATTGATGTTTTAGAATACCTTAGACCTAATTATAATTTGCATATTATAACCAATGGTTTTCAAGAAGTACAAGACGGAAAAATGAAAAATTCTAATATTGATAGTTATTTTAAAACCATAACCAACTCTGAAATGGCTGGAGTTAAAAAACCAAATCCAAAAATATTTGAATTTGCATTAAATGCTGCAAATGCAAGTAAGCAAAATTCAATTATGATTGGCGATTGCATAGAAGCAGATGTTCAAGGTGCGTTAAATTTTGGAATGGATGCAATTCATTTTAACGAACATAAAATTGAAATTCCAAATCATATTAAACAAGTAAATTACTTAACAGAATTAAAAAATCATTTATAAAATGAAGAAGATATTTTTAGTAGTATTATTTATTTCAGCTTTTGGATTTTCACAAAATCTTAATCAATATAAATATGCTTTAGTTCCTGCAAAATTTAATTTTTTAAAAGAAGCCAATCAGCACAACTTAAATGTTATGACCAAGTTGTTTATGGAAAAATACAAGTTTGAAACCTATTTAGACAACGAAGTTTTTCCAGAAGATTTTGCTAAAGACAATTGCAACAAGATTTTTGTAGATGTTTTAGACAACAGTACTATGTTTACAACAAGAGTTACTGTGGTAATTAAAGATTGTAAAAACACAATTTTATTTACATCTACAGAAGGAAAAAGCAAAGAAAAAGAATATAAAGCAGCTTACAATCAAGCATTACGAATGGCATTTGATAGTTTTACTATTTTAAAAACACATAATTATCAACCATCACAAAAAAGTTTAGAAATGATTGGCGAACCATCGCAGTCTAAAATTGCTGAAGAAGTAAAATTAAATCTTGAAACTACTGTTCCAAATTCAACTGTAACTACCAAGATAGTTTCAGGACAATATTATGCGCAACCAATTGAAAATGGATTTCAAATAATTAATTCAGAACCAAAAGTGATTTATAAAATTTATAAAACATCAACTAAAGATTTTTATATCGCAACAAAAGGATCGGTAAACGGAATTTTCTTTTCAAAAAACAACGAATATTACTTCGAGTACTACGATCAAGAAAAATTAATTACAGAAAAAGTTTCAGTAAAATTCTAAACCCAAAACTCTCAACTCACAACTCACAACTAATAATTGTACTTATCCTTCCAACGATTTTTTAAAAATTCTCGAGTTCCATTTTCTCTAGAATTGTTTCCAGGATTGTAAAAAACTGTATCTTTAATTGCATCTGGCAAATATTCCTGCTCACTAAAATTATTAGCATAGTTATGAGAATATTCATATTCGTCGCCATAACCCAATTCTTTCATCAACTTTGTTGGCGCGTTTCGTAAATGAATTGGCACAGGTAAATCGCCAGTTTGTTTTACAACCGCTTGCGCTTCGTTAATTGCTATGTAACTCGCATTACTTTTAGCCGAAGTTGCCAAGTAAACCGCACATTGACTCAGTATAATTCTACTTTCTGGATAACCAATTGTTGCCACAGCTTGAAACGTATTGTTTGCCAT
>JAYVKR010000289.1:0-2865 GCA_043768185.1 Flavobacterium sp. | reverse complement strand
CGAAACTATATGAAAATGGTTCACTTCTAGACGATTTAATTTCTTATGTTTATTCTGGCGAAAGTTGCAAAATGATTCTAATTGGTGATACTGCACAATTACCGCCAGTACATTTAGATATTTCGCCAGCATTAAATTGCGATACGTTGGAACTTAATTATAATAAAGAAGTAAAAACTATAGAATTGGATGAGGTGATGCGTCAAGAAGAAAACTCTGGCATACTTTATAATGCAACGCAACTTCGAGAAATTCTTAAAGAAAGTTTCATTACCACTTTTGAATTCAAGTTAAAAGGTTTTAAAGATATTGTTCGTTTAACTGATGGTTATGATATTCAAGACGCAATAAATCAAGCCTATAGTAATTATTCAATTGAAGAGACAGCTTTTATTGTACGATCAAATAAACGTGCTAATCAATACAATCAACAAATTCGTACTAAGATTTTAGACAAAGAAAACGATTTATCAGTAGGCGATTTTTTAATGGTTGTAAAAAATAATTATTTCTGGCTAAAAGATTCAGAAGATGCAGGTTTTATTGCCAATGGTGATATAGTTGAAGTATTGGAAATTTATGGTTTTAATGAATTGTACGAATTTAATTTTGCCAAAGTCAAAGTAAGAATGATTGATTATCCCAATCAAAAACCATTTGAAACTATAGTTATTTTAAACACAATTACTAGCGAATCGCCATCGTTAACCTATGAAGAATCTAATTTATTGTATCAAGAAGTACTGAAAGATTATGAAGGCGAAACCAAGTTTAAACAATTTCAAAAAGTTAAAGAAAACGAATTTTTCAATGCCTTGCAAGTCAAGTTTTCTTATGCCATAACGTGCCATAAAAGTCAAGGTGGACAATGGAATACTGTTTTTGTAGAACAACCTTATTTACCAGAAGGTATTGATAGAGATTACATTAGGTGGTTGTATACAGCAATAACTAGAGCTAAAGATAAATTGTATTTAATTGGTTTTAAAGATGATTGTTTTGAGTAGATATAAGATAATTAACTACTTTTGATACTATATTCATACTATCAAATGATACTATAAACTATGAAAAATTGGGTTTTATATTCCTTAATATCAATGTTCTTTGCAGGATTAACTTCGGTTATTGCAAAGATGGGATTGAAAAATGTAAGTTCAGATACTGGATTGGCAATAAGAACGATAGTGGTTTTTGTTCTAGTTTGGATAAATGCCATTGCATTTCAATCGGTAAAAGATTTTAAAAATCTTACAAAACAAGACGGTATGCTTTTAGCAATATCTGGTATAACTACTTCATTATCTTGGATATTTTATTACAAAGCAATTAAAATTGGAAATGTTTCTCAAGTTGCATTAATTGATAAAGCCAGTATTTTAATTACATTAGCATTATCATTTTTAATATTAAACGAACAATTTACCTGGAAAATAGCACTTGGTGCAGCATTTATATTGGCAGGATTATTAATTTTGACTTTTAAATAATTACACTCAAATTAAACCAAAAAACTATGGCAGATTTTAAACCTTATTTAGTATTTAACGGAAATTGCGAAGAAGTATTTACCTTTTATAAAGCAGTATTTAAATCAGAATTTACCTATATTGGTAGGTTTAATGAAATGCCATCCACTGGTGGACCAGAAATGGATGCAAGCGATGGAAATAAAATAATGCACGTCACTTTGCCAGTAGGAAATGGCGAATTAATGGGTAGTGATAGCAATTCTCAATCAGGAGAAGTTATAATTGGTTCTAATATTTCAATATCAATAAATGCTGAAAGTAGAGTAGAAGCAGACCATTTATTTAATGGACTTTCTGCTGGTGGAATTATAAAAATGCCCATGGAAGATACTTTTTGGAATGCCTATTTTGGTATGTTTACAGATAAATTTGGTATTCATTGGATGGTAAATTATGATGAACCACAGCAGTAAATTTTATGAATCTTGAAACAATATTATCATTATTTTTAGGAATTGGACTGGCATCAGCTTCTGGATTTAGAGTTTTTTTACCAGTTTTTGCTTTAAGTTTGGCATCCTATTTCAACGTAATTTCTCTTAATGATAATTGGCTTTGGATTGGTGGTTTACCAGCATTAATAAGCTTTGGCGCAGCAATGATTTTCGAAATCTTTGCTTATTACATTCCATTTATCGATAATTTATTAGATACAATTGCAACACCATTAGCAGCAATTGCAGGATTTGTAGTAATGTCATCAACATTAGTAGATATTTCGCCAACATTAACTACAATTTTAGCCATAATTGCTGGTGGTGGAACAGCTGCTGCAATGCAAGGAATGACAACAATTACACGATTGGCTTCTTCTGTAAAAACCGCAGGATTAGGAAATCCAGTAGTTTCAACTGCCGAAACTGGAACTGCAATTACACTAAGTTCACTAGCAATTTTCTTTCCAATACTTGCAATTGTTCTTGTAGTTATTATCTTTGGATTTATTTATTGGATTTTTATAAAAATTAAAAAATAACTTTGCGTCTTAGTGGCAAAAAACTATGAAAATAATTGCTGTAATTCCTGCCAGATATGCTTCTACACGATTTCCTGCTAAATTGATGCAGGATTTAGGTGGAAAAACGGTTATTATTCGCACTTATCAAGCTGCGATTGAAACCAAACTTTTTGATGATGTATTTGTGGTTACCGATTCTAATTTAATATTTGAAGAAATAATTTCTAATGGTGGAAAAGCAATCATGTCAATAAAAGAACACGAATCTGGAAGTGATAGAATTGCCGAAGCTATTAAAAATATTGATGTTGACATAGTTGTAAATGTTCAAGGTGATGAACCTTTTATCAATAAAGAACCTTTAGAAAAACTGAT
>JAYVKR010000288.1:0-5886 GCA_043768185.1 Flavobacterium sp. | reverse complement strand
CTCGGATTCTTTTCTTTGCAAGGTTTTACCTTGATGGTTTTGTATTTATTAGGATTTTTTATGGCAATAATTTCAGCTATAATTTTAAATAAAATTTTAAAGTTTAATACCAAATCGTACTTTGTTGTAGAAATGCCAAGTTATAAAATTCCGCTTTTTAAAAATGTTGGAATTAATGTGTTAGAAAAAACGAAAGCATTTGTATTTGGTGCAGGAAAAATTATTTTGGCGATTTCAGTTATTCTATGGTTTTTAGGTTCTCATGGACCAAGTAAAGAATTTGATAATGCTCAAGAAATAGTAGAAAAAGAAGTTTTCAAAAGCGATTTAAAAATAAATCCATCTGTAATTTCTGGAAATGTTGCTTCGTACAAATTAGAACATTCTTATATTGGAATTATTGGCAAAACAATAGAACCAGTTTTAAAACCATTGGGTTACGATTGGAAAATTGGTATTGCCGTAATTACATCATTTGCAGCAAGAGAAGTTTTTGTGGGAACATTGGCAACCATTTATAGTGTTGGAAATAACGATGACGAATCGACTATAAAAAACAAAATGGCTGCCGAAATAAAACCAGACGGAAGCAAGATTTTTAACTTTGCAACAGGCGTTTCTTTACTATTATTTTATGCTTTTGCAATGCAATGTATCAGTACGCTTGCTATTGTAAAAAAAGAAACTAATTCTTGGAAATGGCCAATAATTCAGTTGGTTTTTATGAGTGGATTTGCTTATTTAATTGCGTTAACTGCTTATCAAATTTTAAAATAAAACACTATGAACATTCAAGAAATATTGGTTTACATAGTTTTAATAATTGCAATTGCTTTTTTATATCAAAAGTTTTTTGGCAAAAAAAAAACTAAGAAAGATTGTGGCGACGATTGTGGTTGTCATTGATTTTTTCGTAAATTCGTTTTATCAAATTTTTTACTATGAAAAATATAACTGGTATTCAATTTAAAAATGATGCAACTGGCAAAGTAAAATCAGTAACAATTGATTTAGAAAGATATGGAAAAGATTTACATAATTTCTTTAAAAAAAATGGTGCGATATCTGATGATGATGATTTTGAAAAAAAATGGGCAGAAGGAATTTCTGGTGATGAATTAGTTAAACGTGTTAATGTTCATATAAATACTTTGCCTTGGAAAAAATAATTATTTATTCCAAAGAAATTGAATTTTACCTAAATGATTTAATTGATATTTTATTTTACAAAGACTATTTTAGTTATAAAGAAAATGCTGAAAAATATGTATTAGATTTGAAAAATGAAATAGAAAATTATATTGATATTAAGAGGCAATTTCAATCACCTAAAAAGTTTGAAAAATATGGAAAAACATATATTATTATTTCTTTAAATAATAGAACTTCTTGGTTTGTGTTTTTCGATAAAAAAGAAAACAGATATTTAATTCAATACATAACAAACAATCATGTTGAAGAGTCAGGTATTTTAAATTCTAATCTTCAAAGTTAATTTTAATAAATTTCTTTTTAAAATCTACAGTAACTCCAGTTTTAGGATAGGGTAAAACACTCACTAATTCAATTTGATCACAATAATATTGTTGAAACCAAGTTCTATTTTCTTCTCTATTTTGAGCATTAAAAACAATTGTTTTTTCTTCTACTAATTTTTTATCTTTATAAACTTCTACAACAACAGAAACTTCTCCTGCCCAAGCGCAAGTAACATTTTGTGGACAACGAGAATCGTTTACAATACTTTTTAACTTTAAATGATTTCCTTTAAGTGGAATACGTTTTTTAGAAGTAATTTTATATTCTGACTGAGAAAATGATACTAAACTCGATAAAATAAATAATAATATAAATAGTTTTTTCATAATAATTTTTTTTAAAATTTTATAAAAGTAAAATTAAGCAAATTATCCCAATGCAACATCTAAAGTCATCATTACTATAAATCCACCAATAAATCCTAGAGTTGCAATATCAGTATTGTTGGCTTGTTGCGTTTCTGGAATTACTTCTTCAATAACCACAAATATCATTGCTCCTGCTGCAAATGCCAAAGCATAAGGCAAGATTGGAGTGAAAAAAGTTACAGCTAGTGCGCCTAAAACTCCAGCAATAGGTTCAACAATTGCCGATGATTGTCCGTACATAAAACTTTTTCTACGACTCATTCCCATTCTTCGTAATGGCATAGAAACTGCAATTCCTTCTGGAAAATTTTGAATTCCAATTCCAATAGCTAAGGCAACTGCGCCAGCAATTGATGCTTCTGGAATTCCGGCTGCAACACCACCAAATAAAACTCCAACAGCCAAACCTTCGGGAATATTATGCATTGTAATTGCCAAAACTAATAATGTTGTTCGTTGCCAAGGCGATTTTACACCTTCTGTTTCTTTAAAATTAATATGAATATGAGGCAAAATTTTATCCAATGCAAAAATAAAAAGTGCACCAAGAGCAAACCCAACTGCTGCTGGAATTACTTTTATAAAACCATCACCGTCAGACATTTCTATTGATGGCGCAAGCAAACTCCAAAAACTTGCTGCAACCATAACTCCGCCTGTAAATCCTAACATTCCGTCGAAAACTGTGCGGTTCATTCCTTTAAAGAAAAACACGAACGATGCGCCAAGAGCAGTTACAAACCAAGTAAACATTGTAGCATAAAATGCCGCTAAAATTGGACTAATACTTGAAAAATAATCTATAATTGATTGATACATATTTATTTGATATATAAATTAGTTGCTATTTTATTTGATATTATAATGGTATTGTTTTCTAATTGTAAAGTTAAAGTTTCATCAAAATTTTCTTTATCAGTGATTTTAATTTTAGATCCTAAAGAAATGTTTTGTTTATCTAAATATTGTAAAAAATTGGCCGAAGTATCTTTTACACCAACGCATTGGTATTCTTGATCAATTTTTGCTTCTGATAACAGTAATTTATTTACTTTTTTAATATCGCCATTTTCATTAGGAATAGGATCGCCATGCGGATCAAAACTGGGAAATCCTAAAAATGCATCCAATTTATTTATTAATTTTTCAGATTTTATATGTTCTAATTCTTCTGCAATTTCGTGTACTTCATCCCAAGAAAATTGTAATTTATTTACTAAAAATACTTCCCATAAACGGTGTTTTCTTACTATCATTTTGGCTGTGTGAAACCCTTTATCAGTAAGTGTTACACCTTGGTATTTTTGATAAGAAACCAACTTTTTTTCTGATAATTTTCTTAGCATATCTGTTACCGAAGATGCTTTTGTGTTTAACATTCCAGCAATGGCATTTGTATTTACACCTTTATGCAAGACAGATGATAAATGATAAATAACTTTAAGATAATTCTCTTCGGATGTGGTCATAAAATATAATTCTGAAACAAATATAAAAATAAATTTGATACAAGTAAATATTTTTTTAGTTTTGTCTAAAAATTTATTGAGATCAATAAGGTTATTGTATTATTATTGTTAATTACTTCTCAACTTTGTGATGCACAAACAACAGAACCTCAATTTGTAATGCAATATACAATAAATAAAAAATGAGCTTAAGTTGAAATTTGGGAGCAGAATGGGATGGAATTTCTGCTGAACCTACTTTTTTATATACGTTAACAACTGGATATTCTATAACTGAAAAATTTAGTTCTTATATTGAATTATTCGGATTTGCACCTCAAAAAGACAAAGCCAATCATAATTTTGACTCAGGAATTACCTATTTGATAAACAATAATTTTATGTTAGATTTGTCATTGGGAATTGGCTTAACTAAAAATGCACCAGACCATTATTTAGCCATTGGATTTTCGTTTAGAATTTAATATGCAACACTACAATTATATTTTTACAGGTTCAGGATTATCGGCTTTGATGACGGTTTATGAAATGATTTTGTCTGGAAAATTTACTACCAAAACCATTTTATTATTGGATGAAAATTCAAAAAAAATTAATGACAGAACTTGGTGTTTTTGGGATGATAAACCCTCTCAATTTGATACAATTATCTTTAAAAAATGGAATATTGCGCTTTTTGCAGATGAAAATTTTAGACGAAATCTAGATTTGGAATCTTATAATTACAATATGATACGCGGTTTAGATTTTTACAATATGGTTTTCGAGCTAATTTCTAAACAAGAAAACATTCGTTTTGTTAATCAAAAAGTTATTAATTTTGAAGAAATAGGAAATCTATGTGTAGTAAAAACAGAATCGCAAAATTATACGTGCAACAAAATTTTTAATTCAATATACTATCCAGAATACATACAAAACCAAGCTAAATATCCACTTTTGTCACAACATTTTATTGGTTGGTTTATAAAATCTAAAGAAGCAATTTTTAATAAAGACATTGTTTCATTTATGGATTTTTCTGTAGAACAAAAAGAAAACACACGATTTATGTATGTGCTTCCAACTTCTGCAACCGAAGCTTTAATAGAATATACGTTGTTTTCTGCAGATTTATTATCCAAAGAAGAATATGAAAATGAAATTCAAGATTATATAAAAAAACTAGGAATTTCAGCATATGAAATTGTAGATAAAGAGCAAGGAAATATTCCAATGACGAGTTATAAATTTTGGAATCACAATACTCAAAATGTTATAAACATTGGTTCTGTTGGTGGTTGGACAAAAGCGAGTACTGGTTTTACGTTTAAAAAAACAATTAAAAAAACAAAGCAACTTGTACAGTTTTTATTAAAAGATAGTTCTACTGACATTAGTAAAACCGATTTTAGAAAATTTCATAAAACAGATAAATTTTGGCTCTATGATTTATTATTTTTAGATGTTTTATATAAAAGAAATGATTTAGGTTCTAAAGTATTTTCATCCTTATTCAAAAAAGGCAATCCAACTTTAATTTTTAAATTTCTAGATGAAGAAACAACTTTTTTGGAAGACTTAAAAGTGATGTTAAAATGTCCGAAAGGTGTTTTTATTAAAGCTTTATTTGGAAGAATATTTAGGTTTTAGGACTTTATCAAACTATAACAAAACTTTATAAACAAAATTATTATAAAATTGCAATTCTCATTATCTTTGCAACAGATTAATTATCTAAAATTTTATATCTAATATTTAAAATTAAAAAAATGTATCCAGAAGAAATGGTAAAACCAATGCGAGCAGAATTGTCTGACGCTGGTTTTCAAGATTTATATAGTTCAGAAGCGGTAGAAAACGCAATAAAAGCAGAAGGAACAACACTTGTAGTTGTAAATTCTGTTTGTGGTTGTGCTGCAAGAAATGCTCGTCCAGGAGCAAAAATGAGTTTGGATGGAGCAAAAAAGCCAGATCATTTAGTAACGGTTTTTGCAGGAGTTGATAAAGATGCGGTTGACGCTGCACGTCAACACATGTTTCCTTTTCCACCATCGTCACCAAGTATGGCTTTGTTTAAAAATGGCGAATTGGTTCACATGTTAGAACGCCATCACATTGAAGGAAGACCAGCAGAAATGATTGCTGAAAACTTGAAAGATGCTTACGCAGAATTTTGTTAATATTGTAGCAAAGTCGCTAAGACACTAAGAAAATTTATTAAACCATTAAGGTATTAAGGTTCATTAAGCGTACTCTTAATGAACCTTACTATTTTAATGGTTTATTTTTTCAGAGTTATTTAAACATAATTCCATTTTATTTCTAAACCATTAAGTCATTTAAGAGAATTAAGAAAGCGAAATCTTAATGAAACTTAATCTTTAAATGGTTTAATTTTTTAATATCCTCAAGAGTTCATCTATAATAAGTCATAAAAATATTATTTTGATTTTAATCCATTAAGAAAGTTAAGAGAATTAAGCGCAAAACTTAATGAACCTTACTATCTTAATGGTTTATTTTTTTAT
>JAYVKR010000287.1:0-5786 GCA_043768185.1 Flavobacterium sp. | reverse complement strand
TAATCCGCCATCAACATCTGGTTTTCCAAAAATTTCTTTAGCATTGTCTGGTTTTACACTTCCACCATAAAGTATAGAAACATCTTCGGCAATATCGCTTCCAAAAGTGTGTCTTACAGTTTCTCTAATAAAAGCGTGCATTTCTTGTGCTTGCTCTGGACTTGCAGTTTCGCCAGTTCCAATTGCCCAAACTGGTTCGTAAGCCAAAATTATATTTTCCCAAGCTGTGTTTTCTATATGAAATAATCCATCACGCAATTGATTTTCAACTACATTAAAATGTTGCTTGTCTTGTCTGTCTTTTAATTCTTCGCCAAAACAAAAAATAACTTTCATTTCGTGTTTTAACGCAGTTGTAACTTTACTAGCAATTAAAAAATCAGTTTCGTTAAAAATGGCTCTTCTTTCAGAATGTCCAAGAATTACTGTAGTTACACCAACACTTTTTAGCATATTGGCACTTATTTCTCCAGTGTAAGCACCATTTTCGTTCTCATGCATATTTTGTGCAGCAACATCAATATTGGTAAACTCTAAATGATCTACAGCCGAAGCCAAATTAATAAAAGTGGGCGCAACAATAACTTGAACCTCTTTATCTGTTGGTAATTTATCAATTAATTCGTTCAATAAATCCTCAGTTTCTTCACTGTTTTTATTCATTTTCCAGTTTCCTGCAACAATCTTATTTCTCATTTTTTATTGGTTTAATGCTTTGTTTATTTTATCAAAATCGGTTTCTATTGCTCTATAAAGTGTAACTTTACTTTCTTTATTAATTACAATGTATCTAGGAATCCAATCTAAATCTACACTTTTTCCAAAACTTCCTTTCATACCATCTTTATCATTTACCCAAAAATTTTGTCCTTTCAATTCGTGTTTTTCAACTCCAGCAAGAAACTTCTCCATAGATTTATCTAATGAAATAAATACGTAAACAACATCAGGATTTTTTTCTTGTAACTCTTTTACTTTTGGCATTGCTTTCACACAATCGCCACACCACGAAGCCCAAAATTCTATTACAATTTTCTTTCCTTTATTGTCATTTATTACACTTTCTAGCGTAACTTCTTTTCCGTCAATAGTAGTAATTTTTCCAGCCAAAGCATCTTTAGAAAATTGCTTATCTTGAGAATTACAAGAAATAGAACTCATTACAACAGCCAAAAGTAGCACAATATTTTTCATCTTTATTTTTTTAAGTTTTAACAAAAATACTAATTCTTCAATTTTAATTTCACAATCATTTCTTAATTTATTTGGTATTTATGCTGCTGCTTATCAGTAGCGAATGGTTTGGGCATTTCTACTTTTCTTTTTCCAGCTTTCATTTCATAAATCCCGATGAAAAATCGGGATGTTATTACATTTAATCTGGGCTATTTTAAGTTTTCATTTTTTCTAAATTCAAATTATTTTTTCAAATCCTCTTTAGTTTTAGTAAGATATGTACTCAAATTTTTTCCGTCAAATTTCTTATCTTCTATTCCATCATAAAAAATTATTTCATTTCCATTCCATAAATAGTTTACACCAGGCGTATTTCTATTACTTCCAAGAACATTCCAAAAAGGAATAATTTCTATAACTTTATAAGGATAATTTGTGCCAGCTGCTTTAAAAAAATCTGGAATTAAAAATGCTTCTTCGTTCATAAAAATAATAGAAACTGGAGGCAAAGTAGCATCTTTATTTCGCATTTCTGTTAACTCTTTCGCCGTTTCTTTACAATGATCGCAACCTGGAGCAAAAAAACAAAGAAGCTGTTTTCCGGTATCAATTTTAGGATAAAACTTTGCAAACCCAGATTTTACTTTCTTAGGTTCGTTACTATTTTCTATTTCCACCACTTTTTTTATAGAATCTTTTTTTGCTTCAATTGGCGAAATTACTTTATTAGAAATTGTATCTAAAGGTTCTATAACAACAGATGTTGTGTCGTTTATAGTTGTATTTACAGGAACATTTACAAACTCTTGTGCTACTGGTTGAATTGGAGCTAGCATAAAAATTCCTAAAATTGTTGCAAATAAAACCGTAGTTAAAACCCAAAAATTATGTTTCTCCAACGCTTCTTTTGGTAATAAATAATACAAATAACCAAGCAATCCAATAGCAATTATGTTTTTAATAATAGCTTCAATTGGCGTCATCGGAATCAACTCGCCAAAGCAACCACAATTTCCAGAATTTCCGCCACTTAAAAAAGTTACATACGTTAAATGACCAACAAATACGGCAAGTAATAGTATAGTTACCGGAATTATAAACCTTTTTAACCAATGTTTTTGAAGTAATAAAAATCCTAGAGCAAGTTCAATACCAATAAGAGTTCTAGAAAAATAAGGAGCAATACTTTGCGAAAAACCCATTGTATACAGTTGCTTTACTTCAAATGTTGATATTGCAAAATAAGGCGAATCTAATAATTCACTTTTAGATAATTTAGCAACAGCAGATAGTATAAATAAAAAAGCAACAATAATTCTAATTGTCCAAGCTATGTAGTTTTTTTTAGTTTCCATATTTTATTTTTTACAAATGTAAAAAGGGTTTCTTTTTTATTTTGTTAATGAAGTGTTATTGGGTTTAAATTCCAAAAAGCAAAATACAAATTCCAAATAAATTCCAATTAAATTCCAAAAAGCAAAATACAAATTTCAAGTAAATTACAAATTTTTAAATTATAAATTTAAAACTTCCATTGTAAATTATTTTGATTTTTCTAAAATTGCTGATAGTATTTTTTTTAATTCATCAGCTTCTTGAATTAAAACAGAGTTAATTTTTTCAAATTCTGAGGAGTTGGTGGCTTTTATAATTTTTAACCAAAATACGCTTTCTTTTGCTTCTTTTCTAGAAATTTGGAATTTATTTGGAATTTATTTAGAATTTATTTGGAATTTGGAATTTGTTATTTGGAATTTAATTTTTCTCCATCAATATCAATGCAAAAACAGAATAATTAATCATGTCTTGATAATTAGCATCAATACCTTCAGATACTAATGTTTTTCCTTTGTTATCTTCAATTTGTTTTACGCGAAGTAACTTTTGCAAAATTAAATCGGTTAACGAACTTACTCTCATTTCGCGCCAAGCTTCACCATAATCGTGATTTTTATCTTCCATTAATTGCTTGGTCAATGCAACTTTTTGATCATAAAAATCAGTGGCTTGTTTTACATTTAAATCTGGTTGATATGCAATTCCGTTATCAATTTGAATTAACGCCATTATGCAATAATTTATAATTCCTATAAATTCGCCAGTTTCGTCTTCATCAATTTTTCTTACTTCGTTTTCTTGTAAACTTCTAATTCGCTGTGCTTTTATAAATATTTGATCTGTTAATGATGGCAAACGTAAAATACGCCAAGCACTTCCATAATCGGTCATTTTTTTTATAAATAAATCTCGGCATGTGCCAATTACTTTGTCGTATTCTTGCGAAGTATTCTTCATTAAATGCTATATTTGTATGATTTTTTTCAAAAGTAAAGAATATTTATTGGATTGAAGAATGTTGATTAACGAATTTTGATTTTTGATTTTAAAAACGACAATGACAATAAACTGCAAAGGAAATTTAATAGATGTAACCATTCCGAAAGTAATGGGAATTTTAAATTGTACACCAGATTCTTTTTACGATGGCGGAAATTATAAAACCGATTCTCAAATTCTTTCTCAAGCAGAAAAAATGCTTACAGATGGTGCTGCTTTTATAGATATTGGCGCCTATTCTAGTAAACCAAATGCTAGTTTTGTGAGTGAAGAAGAAGAAATTTCAAGGTTACTTCCAGTTGTAAATTTGATATTAAAAGAATTTCCAACAACATTACTTTCAATTGATACTTTTAGAAGCAAAGTTGCCAAAATTGCAATAGAAAATGGCGCAGTAATTATAAATGATATTTCTGCAGGAAGTTTAGATAACGAAATGATGCAAACTATTGCAAAACATCAAGTTACATACATAATGATGCATATGAAAGGTACGCCACAAACTATGCAAACGTTAACAAATTATGAGAATATTATAAAAGAAATGTTGTTTTATTTTTCTGAAAAAGTTGCTTTGGCAAGAAGTTTTGGAATAAATGATATTGTAATAGATGCAGGTTTTGGATTTGCAAAAACATTAGATCAAAACTATGAAATTCTAAATAAATTAGAAGTTTTTAATATGTTAGATTTGCCATTTCTTGTTGGAGTTTCAAGAAAATCTATGATTTACAAAACACTTGAAACAACAGCCGAAAATAGCTTGAACGGAACTACAGTTTTAAATACAATTGCACTTGTAAAAGGAGCAAAAATTTTAAGAGTTCACGATGTAAAAGAAGCAGTTGAGTGTGTAAAATTGTTTGGAAAGTTAAGTGATAATTAATTTGTTAAGTATTAATTAGAATCATTATAATATTTTTTACAAATTAATTTTAAAGGTCTTCGACAATCTCAGACTGACAAATTAGTCCTAATTGTGTTTAGATTTTAATTAAAAATTTATTTTTTATTACTTAAATCTTATATTATTAATTTTAATGCTAATCTTTAACTTCGTACTTCAAACTTCGTAATTCGAACTTCCTACTGATGATGATAAGGTTCGTTTTTCAATATTGTAAATCCGCGATAAAGTTGTTCAATTACAAACAATCGAACCATTTGATGTGAAAAAGTCATTAATGATAATGAAATTTTACCTTGTGATTTTTCATAAACTTCTTTGCTAAATCCATATGGTCCACCAATTACAAAAACCAAAGTTTTAATTCCAGAATTCATTTTCTTTTGTAAATAATCTGAAAAATCTAAGCTAGAAAAGGTTTTTCCGTTTTCATCTAGTAAAATTAAATGATCAGTTGCTGTAATTTTAGCTAAAATTAGTTCGCCTTCTTTATCTTTTTGCTGACTTTCTGTTAAGTTTTTTACGTTTTTAATATCTTGAATTATTTCTAAATCAAATTTTATGTAGAAAGACAAACGTTTAGAATATTCGTCAATTAAACTTTGCAGATTTTTATTATCGGTTTTACCAATTGCCAACAATTTTATATTCATTTATCTGTTTTTAAGTTTGGCTACAATTTCTTGAAAAAACAATACCGAAATTGTTCTTATAGCAAAAATAGAAAAAATCCAACTGGTTTTACATCTAAATTTTCTTAAATTCTTTTTTAATTAGTAATTGAAATAATCAATAGTATTGAAAAAATAATTAATTTTTTTTTAGAATTCGTAGTCTTTCGGTTTAATGTTGATAGCTAAATTATAAAAATTGATTGATATTAATTCGTTATTTTAAAGTTTTCATAATTCAACAAAGATAAAATTTATCATTTGTTGCGTTAGGTTTTTGAATTCTCTAAATGCGTGCGCGCATTTTGTACATTGTCTCGTAGCTGGGCGTCAGTTAGGTATTTGGTTAGCCAAATGTATCGATTTAAGACCGTACTTCCAAATACAAAACAAACTTTAAATTAAGCCCGAAAACCCCAATTTCTTAAAATCGCTGTTGAACTAAACCTACGGTAGCTGTGATACCGAAATTTATACTTTGCAAATATAATCAAATACTCCTATAAATGACATCCAAAAAAAATAGAGTTACAATAACGGCAGTGAAACCTCCACAAAACTTTACGATAACCCCATAGAGGTGATAAAATTGACGGTTCCGTTCAACCGGAGTTTATCTCATGGACTATATTTTTTGTCGGTATTCGATGATTACAATTCATTGTTGGCTTTTCAAGCCCAACGAAACTCTAGCT
>JAYVKR010000286.1:0-4903 GCA_043768185.1 Flavobacterium sp. | reverse complement strand
AATGATTAACATCGTTCTTTTCGGAAAACCTGGCGCAGGTAAAGGTACACAAGCTGAATTTTTAAAAGAAAAATACAATTTAACACATCTTTCTACAGGAGATATTTTTAGATTTAATATTAAAAACGATACCACTTTAGGAAAACTTGCCAGAACTTTTATGGACAAAGGCGATTTAGTTCCAGATGAAGTTACCATAAAAATGCTAGAAAGCGAAGTAGACAAAAATAAAGATTCAGCCGGATTTTTATTTGATGGTTTTCCAAGAACATTGGCGCAAGCAATCGCTTTAGACGAATTTTTAGAATCTAAAAATGATAAAATTACTGCAACTATAGCATTAGAAGCTGATGATAATATTTTAGTTACTCGTTTGTTAGAAAGAGGAAAAACATCTGGAAGACCAGACGATCAAGACGAAGAAAAAATTAGAAATCGTTACGACGAATACAATCAAAAAACGGCACCATTAATGCAGTATTACGATAATCAAGGTAAATTTCATGCGGTTAACGGAATTGGTTCAGTTCAAGAAGTAACACAAAGATTGAGTAAAGTAATAAATAGTTTGTAGTTTTTTGTTTGTTGTAAATAGTTTCTATTCAACAATAAACAATAAAAACTAAACCATAAACAAAAATGGAGATAGTAATAATATTTTTTCTAATAGTTTTAAATGGCGTTTTTTCAATGTCAGAAATTGCATTGATTTCTGCAAGAAAAAGCAGGTTAGAAACTGCTGCAAAAAAAGGACAAAAAAATGCCAAAGTAGCATTAGATTTGGTTAATTCGCCTAATAAATTATTATCAACAGTTCAAATAGGAATTACATTAATAAGCATCTTAACAGGTATATATTCTGGAGATAAAATCACAACCAATGTACAATTGTTTGTAGAAGGTTTTGAAGTATTAAAACCTTATGCACATTCTATCTCGGTAGGAATTGTAGTAGTGGTTTTAACATTTTTTTCATTAGTTCTTGGCGAATTATTACCCAAAAGAATAGGATTAAATTATCCAGAAACCATTGCCAAATCAATGGCAATACCAATGAAAATTATCTCGCAAGTTACAGCACCATTCATTTGGTTATTAACCACTTCTACCGATTTTTTATTAAAAATATTAAATATAAAACCAACTGCCGACGGTAAAGTAACCGAAGACGAAATAAAAGCCATTATAAAAGAAGGAACCGAAGACGGCGAAATTCAAGAAATAGAACATGACATAGTAGAACGCGTTTTTCATATTGGCGATAGAAAAGTAAATTCGTTAATGACACACAGAAGTTCAATGGTTTATCTTTCTGTAAATGATTCAATTGCCGATTTAAAAGCCAAAGTTCTAGAAGAATTACATTCAGTTTATCCAGTTTGCGAAGAAAATCTTGACGAAGTAATTGGCGTAGTATTATTAAAAGATTTATTTGCCAATTTCGAAAAAGGCAACTTCAATTTAAAAGCAATTACCAAAGATCCAGTTTATTTTATAGAACATACCTCAGCATACAAAGCATTAGAAAATTTTAAAAAATCTAAAGTACATTACGCCTTTGTAACCGACGAATATGGTGTTTTTCAAGGCATTATAACTTTAAACGACATACTAGAAGCACTTGTTGGTGATGCATCAGATTTTGACGATGATGAGTTTAAATTACTAGCAAATGATGATGGAACTTGGCTAGTAGACGGACAATATTCACTGCACGATTTCCTAACCTATTTCGATATGGACGAACTCACAACCGATTACGAAGTTACAACCGTAAGCGGATTTATAATTACCGAACTAGGCACAATTCCCAAACAAGGCGAAAAATTAATATGGAACAAGCTAGAATTTGAAGCCCAAAAAATGGATGGCGTAGTAATAGAAAAAATTTTAATAAAAACATATAAAGATTAAAAAAGTAATCAGTGTTCAGTTTTTAGTATTCAGTTATTCTGATTACTTGACAGTGTTCATTGAAAAAATAAAATGTAATTAGTTATAGTGTTAAATTTAGAGAATCTAAATCACTGAATACTAAAAACTGATTACTGAATACTTAGAAAAAATGACAGAAGGAAATTTTGTAGACTACGTAAAAATATACATTACCTCTGGTAAAGGCGGAAAAGGTTCTACGCACTTACACAGAGAAAAATTTATAGAAAAAGGTGGTCCTGATGGTGGTGATGGTGGTCGTGGAGGACATGTTTACATAAAAGGAAATAAAAGTCTTTGGACACTTTTTCATTTAAAATTTGTAAAACACATGCGTGGTGGTCATGGTGGCGATGGCGGAAGTTCAAGAAGTACAGGTCACGATGGCGAAGATAAAATGGTAGAAGTGCCATTAGGAACTGTAGTAAAAGACATAGAAACAGGAGAAATTCTTTTTGAAATTACAGAACACGGTGAACAAAAAATTATTGCACAAGGCGGAAAAGGCGGTTTAGGAAACTGGCATTTTAGAAGTTCTACCAATCAAACGCCAAGGTATTCTCAACCCGGAATGCCATCTACAGAAATTGATGTAATTCTAGAACTTAAAGTACTTGCCGATGTAGGTTTAGTTGGTTTTCCTAACGCAGGAAAATCTACCTTATTATCTGTTTTAACATCTGCAAAACCAAAAATTGCCGATTATGCATTTACTACTTTAAAACCCAATTTAGGAATTGTAGCATACCGCGAATTTCAATCGTTTGTAATTGCTGATATACCAGGAATTATTGAAGGTGCAGCCGAAGGTAAAGGTCTTGGACATTATTTTCTTCGTCACATAGAACGAAATTCTACCTTATTATTTTTAGTTCCAGCCGATGCAAAAGATATTAAAAAAGAATATGAAATTTTGTTAGATGAATTACGTCGTTACAATCCAGAAATGCTAGATAAAGATAGATTACTAGTTATTTCTAAATGTGATATGCTAGACGACGAATTAAAAACCGAGTTAAACTCACAATTAAAAAAGGAAATAAAAGGCATTCCATTTTTATTTATTTCATCTGTTGCTCAACAAGGTTTAACTGAGTTAAAAGACAAACTTTGGCAAATGCTAAATGTGGAAGATGATAAAAAAGAAAACAGTCATAATATATAAAAAAAGGGTTTCAAAAAATTTTGAAACCCTTTTTTAAAAAGTATAATTTTACTAATCTAAGTTTGGAATTCTTAAAACTTGACCAGGAAAAATATCATCTGCATCTTTTAACATTGGCTTGTTAGCTTCAAAAATTACATTATATTTACTTGCATCATCATAATAAGTCTTTGCAATTTTAGACAACCAATCACCTTGTGCTACGGTATGATATCTTGCTTCTGGAGCAGGAATTGCAACAACCATATTGTTGTCTACAGAGTCTACACCATCAATATTTCCAATGGCTAATACAATTTTTTCAGAATCAGCTTGATTTTCAACTTCACCAGCAAGTGTTACATCATCCTCTTTTAAAGAAATCTTTAAACTCTTAAATGGCAATCCCAATGCTTGAACGTGTGCTAGCAAAGCACTTGCCTTTAAAACTGCTTTTTCTTCTGCTGGAGCTTCTTCTTCTTTTTTTCCAAAAAGCTTTTTTCCTGCACCTTTAATAAACGAAAATAATCCCATGTTTGTATTTTTTAGATATTAATATTGAAGCTAAATTATAAAATATATTTTAAATAAAGAGTAACTTTAAAATATTAATTAATTTAAAACGTAAGTTTTTTATGCCATAAAATTATTAACTCTAAAAATTAAGTTAAAATAAACTACAACGTTTTAGTTTTCTTAAATATAATTTTAAAAAATTTGATAAATGAATTATATTCGCACCACAAAATTAATAACTAAAATAAAATGAAGAAAATTATTTTATCCATAATCGTAGCCATTATGCTTGTTCCAACAACTGTAAAAGCTGACGAAGGAATGTGGTTTTTAATGTTCATAGAACGTTTAAACCATCGCGATATGCAAAAAATGGGATTGCAATTAACTGCCGAAGAAATTTACAGCATTAACAATCACAGTTTAAAAGATGCAATAGTTCAATTTAATGGTGGTTGTACTGCCGAAATTATATCTAAAGATGGTTTGGTTTTAACCAATCATCATTGTGGTTATGATGCAATTGCAGAATTATCTACTGCCGATAAAAATTATTTGAAAGATGGTTATTGGGCAGCAGATAGAAAAGCCGAAATGAAACCATCAAGTTTATATGTTCGTTTCTTTGTGCGTATGGACGATTGTAGTAAAAGAATTTTAGCAGTTGTAAATCCATCAATGTCTGAAGCAGATAGAGAAAAAGCGATTAATGCCGAAATTGCTAAAATTGAAAAAGAAAATAACGAAGGTGGAAAATATACCGTTTCTGTTCGTCCGTTTTTTCAAGGAAATGAATATTATTATTTTGTTTATCAAGATTATAAAGATGTTCGTTTAGTTGGAACACCACCAGAAAGTTTAGGAAAATATGGTGGAGATACTGACAATTGGGAATGGCCAAGACAAACTGCCGATTTTTCAATGTTTAGAGTGTATGCCGACAAAAGTGGAAATCCTGCAGATTATTCTCTAGATAATGTTCCGTTGCAACCAAAACATTATTTACCAGTAAATATTAATGGTGTAAAAGAAAACGATTTTGCAATGATTCTTGGTTATCCAGGAAGAACCAACCGTTGGATGCCAGCTGGTGGAATAGAGCAAAACGTAAAATTTGCTTATCCTGCTTGGGTTGAAGGTGCAAAAACTGGTATGGATAATATGAAGAAGTATATGGATATGAGTGCCGAACTTCGTTTGGTTTATGCATCTAAATTTGCTTCAACTGCCAATTATTGGAAAAACCGTCAAGGAATGATTGATGCACTTTCTAAATTTGGAACAGCCAAATCTAAAGCAACACAAGAA
>JAYVKR010000285.1:0-4520 GCA_043768185.1 Flavobacterium sp. | reverse complement strand
GTATTATCTCACCGTAAAGCTAGAACAATTAAATCTTGGGATAGAGTTATATCTGCCAATGAAACTGGCGAAATTGTTACAGGTTTAGTAAAATGTAGAACTAAAGGTGGAATGATTGTAGACGTTTTTGGCATAGAAGCGTTTTTACCAGGATCACAAATTGATGTGAAACCAATTCGTGACTATGATGTATATGTAAACAAAATGATGGAATTTAAAGTTGTGAAAATTAATCACGAATTTAAAAACGTTGTAGTTTCGCACAAAGCACTTATTGAAGCAGATATTGAAGTACAGAAAAAAGAAATTATTGGTCAATTAC
Organism: Flavobacterium sp.; assembly: GCA_043768185.1. Lineage (GTDB taxonomy): Bacteria > Bacteroidota > Bacteroidia > Flavobacteriales > Flavobacteriaceae > Flavobacterium. Next base: position 4,198 of record JAYVKR010000285.1, on the reverse strand, counting down.
AAAAAGGACAAGTACTTGAAGGTATTGTAAAAAATATTACTTCTTATGGTGTATTTATCGATTTAGGTGGAGTTGACGGATTAATTCACATTACAGATTTATCTTGGTCTAGAATTAATCACCCAAGTGAAGTTCTAGAATTAGATCAAAAATTAAATGTAGTAATACTTGATTTTGACGACGAAAAAACAAGAATACAATTAGGATTAAAACAATTAAACGCTCATCCTTGGGATGCACTTGGTGCAGAACTTAAAGTGGGTGACAAAGTAAATGGTAAAGTTGTAGTTATTGCAGATTACGGAGCATTTATTGAAGTTGCAGAAGGTGTAGAAGGTTTAATTCACGTGTCTGAAATGTCTTGGTCTACACATTTACGTAGCGCTCAAGATTTTGTAAAAGTTGGTGATGTAATTGAAGCAGTTGTATTGACTCTAGATAGAGACGATAGAAAAATGTCTTTAGGTATTAAACAAATGACACAAGATCCATGGACAGATATTACAGCTAAATATCCAGTTGGTTCTAAGCATACAGGAATTGTTAGAAACTTTACAAACTTTGGTATTTTTGTAGAACTTGAAGAAGGTATTGATGGTTTAGTTTATATTTCTGATTTATCTTGGACTAAAAAAATTAAACATCCATCAGAGTTTATTAACGTTGGAGATTCATTAGATGTAGTTGTATTAGAATTAGATGTTGATGGACGTAAATTATCTTTAGGTCACAAACAAACAACTGCTAATCCTTGGGACAAACATGAAGATGCTTTCGCAGTTGGAACTATCCACAACGGAACAATTTCTGAAATTGTAGACAAAGGAGCAACTGTAGATTTTGGAGATGATGTAGTTGCATTTATACCAACACGTCACTTAGAAAAAGAAGACGGTAAAAAACTTAAAAAAGGCGACGCTGCCGATTTTAAAGTTATAGAATTCAATAAAGAATTTAAAAGAGTAGTGGCATCGCACACTGCAATCTTTAGAGAAGAAGAAGAAAAAGCCGTTAAAGCTGCATCAGAATCTGTTGCAAGTTCTAACAGTAACAACCAAACTTCAACTCTTGGAGACAACAATGATATCTTAGCTGAATTAAAAGCAAAAATGGAAAAAGGAGGAAAATAATTCTTTTAATTCTTATTAATTTAGAAGCTCTCAACAAATTGAGAGCTTTTTTATTGGCGGTTATTTATATTTGTAAAGATTTTTTTTATAAATTTGTAAAAATTAACTATGTTATGAGTGCTATTTCTAGTATCGATATGTATAATATTCTAAAGGTAAAGCTTGGCGAAAGCGAAGCCAAAGCTTTAACAGAATATGTTGAAAATAGAGTTGAAAAAAATTTTGAAAAAGAAATTGATAGAATTGCAACTAAAGAAGATTTATTAGATTTAAAAGTTGAAATGAAAGATCAAAAAGCAGAAATTATAAAATGGATGTTTGTTTTTTGGATTGGCCAAATTGCAGTTACATTAGCACTAGTTTTCTTTAAAAGATAAAAAAATCGTATAAGCTCTCAAGAAATTGGGAGTTTTTTTTTATTAGAATTTATGCTGATGCATATCAGTAGCAATATGGCAAGCGCTTTTCTACAATTGCAATTCCAGCTGTGCATTACAATTTTTCTTACCTTGAAAAAACAAGTCAATAAAAGATTTTCATTTCCATCTGGGCTATGAATTTATGTAATGAGTGAAATTCTAGGTTTAAATCTCTAAATTTAATTACAAGCCAATAAATTTCTTTCCTCAGCACTAAAATCATTTATAATTACATAAGTTAAAATATTGGTTATATTCATTTCATCAAGAACAGCTACAAGATTTCCGTAAGTAGATTTCTTACTTGGTTTAATTATTACAATTGCACCTTTTTCTTTGCTACCACTAGCTTCAACAATATGTTTATTTAAATCAATCAATTCATTTCGAATACCTTTATTACCATAATTTAAAATTTTAGGCAATTTTTCTGGATATGTCAACTTACCTATATAACTAATTATTTTATCATTATCGTCTAATAATAATGTTATAACTCTTCTGCTATCACCTCCACAAGAAATACCAGTTGGACCATCATTGCATCTTTCAGGTAATCCCAAAGACATTATTCTAGGTTTAGCCAATTCAATAGTAACCATAAAAAACACAATCAATAAAAAAGAAACACTTACCATTGCTGATAAATCTATGTTATTTTTTATTTTTTACTTCTTGGTTTTTTGTTTAAATTTCCAAAACTGTTGCTATTTTCTATCATAATTAATTATTTAAAATTAAACTTAACGAATATAAATTTACAAAAAAAAATGTCTCAATTAAAAAATTAAGACATTTTCTCTCGAAAAATATATAAAAACTAAATACTAATTCTCTTTAAATTTTCTATCCCAAATTTCTGAGTTAAAGTTTTTACCCATCAAAAAGAAATAATACGCAATAGTTGCAATGACTGCTTTAAACATAAATAAAAACAATATAATTGGCGCCATTGGTACATCTTTACTCAAGTCGTCAACTGGTGAAACTGCTATGATTATTGCACTAATAATTCCGCAAAAAAATACAAAATTCATTAAATTTTTAAATGGTGCAACCATTAATTTTCTGTACCAAACTAGATCGTTACCCCATTTGTGAATTAAATAATAATAATCATTTCCAATAGGAGCAAACAATAATGGATCATCATAATTTATTAATTGAAACGCTTTGCTAGGCGCAATAATTTTAAATCCTTCTAAACTTGTTTCGTGCGCTTTTTCTAAAGCACTTATTTTAGTAATTGCCTCTTCTGGAATTTCATTTTTAAATAAATTACTGTCAAGAAAACGCAAACGATAATCAATACAAACCTTCTTTATCTGGTTAATATGAAAGATCTTATCGGTTTCAAGTAAATCAAACTCAAATTCGTTCACGTTTGTTGAACTTTTTGTTTTTAATTTATCCTTAATTTCTTGTCTTTCTAGTTCATTATTTTCTAAAATCGCTTTAACTTCTTCTAGAAGTTGCAATTCTGAGATGAATTTTTTTCTGTCTTGAAGCAATTCATCAACTAAAGTTTTCTTATTCATTAGCATAATACAAGTTTTATATATAAATTTTTAATGAAATTTAATACACACTAATTTAACTAATTACTTAATATAAATAACATTTTATTAAAAATAATTTTACTTTATTCAATTCATAAACTATTGTTAATAATATAAAAAGCTTGTGTTAATTGATAAAACTATAAAAACCATAAGCAGTAATTTAGCGTAAATGATTCAATAACTTAAAAAAAAGTAAACTTATGAAAACAAGAAATTTTTTATCAGCAATTGCAATAACAGGTTTGTTATTAGTAACAGGAGTAACATTTGCTCAAAAAGAAATGACAAAAACTGTTGGTGGCGCAGCAATGTATCCTTCTAAAAATATTGTAGAAAATGCAGTAAACTCTAAAGATCATACCACTTTAGTTGCAGCAGTAAAAGCAGCAGGTTTAGTGGAAACATTGCAATCTAAAGGACCATTTACCGTTTTTGCCCCAACAAACGCTGCATTTGATAAATTACCAAAAGGTACAGTTGAAAATTTATTACTACCAGAAAATTTAAAAACATTGCAAACAGTTTTAACGTATCATGTTCTTGCAGGAAAGTTTAGTGCTGCCGATATTGTAAAAGCAATTACTGCAGGAAAAGGTAAAGCAACTTTTAAAACCGTTTCTGGTGGAACATTAACAGCGTCATTAAAAGGTAAAAATGTTATTTTAACTGACGAAAATGGAAACTCATCTAAAGTAACTATTGCCGATGTAAACCAATCTAATGGTGTAATTCATGTTGTAGATACTGTGGTTTTACCAAAATCTTAATTTGTTAGATTATTAATTTGGTAAAGAAAAACCTCTCTAGAAATAGAGAGGTTTTTAGGTTTTACATAGTTTTTAAACACTTACTACATTATCTAAAATTAAATTTATATTGTATGAAGTGTCAATAATTAATAGATAATATGCGTAAATAAGGACTTCGACAAGCTCAGTCTGACATCATAATAAATAAATAAAAGAATTTTATACAAAATTAATACAATTGGCTATGGTCTAAACAATATATTTAGTATCTTTGTTTTATGAAAGATATAATTTTAGAACAAATATCGGAATTAAATCAAGAAGATAAATCCCGATTA
>JAYVKR010000284.1:0-3586 GCA_043768185.1 Flavobacterium sp. | reverse complement strand
TGCTTCATCGTTTTGCTAAATTACAATTTCATATTAAATTACAATCATTATGTTTAAAATTTTACTTTCTTTATTTTTACTTTTTTCAATTTCTTCTTTTTGTCAAAAAGCTTATCAAGGAATTATCACTTACGAATCCAAAACAAATTCTGACGATTTTAGAAGAGAAGTTTTAGGTGATCCTAAAATGGATCCAGTAATGAGAAAATTTATTGAAGATAAAATGCTAACGATGTTTAATAAAAATTTTATTCTTCAATTTGACAATTACAATTCTGTTTATAATGAAGATAGAAAATTAGATTTAAATTCTAATGAAGCCGATAGAACTTGGTCACCAGACGGAATAGAAGTCGCTCATTATAAAGATTTAAAAAATAAAACCTATACTATTCAACAAGATGTAATGGGAAAAGATTTTTTTGTAAAAGATTCGTTAGTAAAACTAGATTGGAAACTTGAAAGTGAAACCAAACAAATTGGTGCTTATTTATGTTATAAAGCAACAGTTTTAGTACCTATTTCAGAAAAGGAAAGAAAAAATTATGAAGAACAAAAAGCAGAACAAGAAAAAGCAGCAACACAATTATTAGAAATAAAAGAACCGCAACCAAAACTTGTTACAGCTTGGTACACAACAGAAATACCAGTAAATCAAGGTCCAGAAAAATTTTGGGGTTTGCCAGGATTAATATTAGAATTGAGTGATGATAAAACTGTAATTTTATGTTCTAATGTGGTTTTAAATTCTAAAGAAAGCACAGTGACAAAACTTCCAAAAAAAGCCAAAATAATTTCTAAAACTCAATTTGCTAAATTGGTAGAAAAGAAAAATAAAGAATTAGAAAATGTAAATTTTTCTAAACAATGATTATGTTAATCTGTTGTAAATAGTAGATATGTTTAAATCCAGTTTTTAAAAATAAATTAAATATAATTTGATAACAAATGTCAATTTGAGCTTGTAGAAGATACGGCTAAATGATCTACAAAATATTAATCATAGAATTTGTAAAGGTTAGAAAACTTAAAAAAATAATTTTTAACAAATACTTGGTAACAAATTACATATTCAATCGTCATATTTGTTATTCAAAATTTTAAAATTATTATCTAATGAAAAATATATATTTTACACTAATATCATTACTTTTTTTCGGAATTTCTTTTGCTCAAAAGGATTTTCAAGGAATGGCAGTTTACGAATCTAAAACCAGTACTGCAGAATTTTCTAAACGCTTTGAAGGAAACAAAGACATTACTCCAGAAATGCGAACTATGATTGAAGATAGAATGAAAAAAATGTTTGAAAAAACATTTATTTTAAACTTTGACAAATCGGCATCAATTTATAAAGAAGAAGAAAAACTTGATCCAACAGCGCAAAGTGGTGGCGGAATGCGAATGATGATGAACTCTATGACTGGTGGTGGAGGCACTTTTTACAAAAATGTAAAAGAAAAAAACTATATTGTAAACAAAGAATTTATGGGTAAAGAATTTCTTGTAAAAGATTCGTTGCCAAAGTTAAACTGGAAAATGGAAAGTGAAACCAGAGTTATTGGCGGTTATACTTGCTACAAAGCTACAGCAATTAAAGAAGCAAGTAAATCTGATTTTAGAAATTTACGTCCTAAAGATGACGATAAAAAACCAGCAACTGATACCAAATCTGAAGATAAAGAAAAGAAAACTAACTTTATGGAAGGAATGGATATGCCTAAAGAAATAACAATTACTGCATGGTACACACCAGAAATTCCTGTAAATCAAGGTCCAGAAACGTATTGGGGTTTACCAGGATTAATTCTAGAAGTTAATGATGGTAAAACTATAATTTTATGTAGTAAAGTGGTTATGAATACCAAAGAAAAAGCAGAAATTAAAGCACCAACCAATGGAAAAGAAATTTCCCAAAAAGACTACGACGAAACAGTTGTTAAAAAAGTAAAAGAAATGCAAGAAATGAATCAAGGTCAAGGTGGTGGAAATGGTGGAATGCGTTTTGGTAGATAATTAAACAATAAAAAACATAAAAATAAGAATCTCAAGCAATTGCAGATTCTTATTTTTTTATAATAATCAAATAATAATGAACAAATTTACATTTCTATTTTTACTACTTACTACATTCTCATTTTCACAAAACATTCGCTTTGAAGGAATAATTCTCGAAAACGGAAAAGCACCTTTAGAAATGGCCAACGTAATGGCTGTAAATCAAGCTACCAAAGGAATGGATGCTTATGCAATTACCAACGACAAAGGAAAATTTCAATTAAATTTAAAAGCCAATACAACTTACACTATTAAATTAAGTTATATCGGAATGAGTAATAAAGAAATCGTTATTACTACTAATACCGAAAATATTACTCGAAATATTACAATGGAAGCTGGCGGAATTGAGCTTGATGGCGTAGAAATTGTTAGAGAAATGCCAGTTTCTATAAAAGGTGACACCATAGTTTATAATGTAGATAGTTTTAAAACAGGAACAGAACGTAAACTAGAAGATGTATTAAAAAAATTACCTGGAGTTCAAGTAAATGCCGATGGAGAAGTTGAGGTTGAAGGAAAAAAAGTTACTAAATTAATGGTAGAAGGAAAAGATTTTTTTGATGGCGATACCAAACTTGGAGTAAAAAATATTCCTGCAGATGCAATAGATAAAATTCAAGTTCTAAGAAATTATAACGAAGTTGGCGCACTAAAAGGTTTAGAAAATAACGAAGAAAGTGTGGCAATGAATATCAAGTTAAAATCTGGTAAAAAGAATTTTTGGTTTGGAGATATGACAGCAGGAATAGGAGTTGGGCATACCGATTCTAGATATATTATAAACCCAAAATTATTTTATTACAGTCCAAAATACAGCTTAAATTTAATTACTAATTTTAATAATATTGGCGAATTGCCACTTACAATTCAAGACTATTTTAAATTCACTGGCGGTTTTAAAAACATGATGAAAAAAGGAGGAAGCAACTTTAATGTTTCTAATAATGATTTAGGTATTTCACTTTTAAGAAACAATCGTGCCAAAGATATTGAAACCCAATTTGGAGCCACAAATTTTGCTTACAACGTAAATAAAAAATGGAGTATAACAGGTTTTGGTATACTTTCTGGTTCTAAAACTGAACTTGAAACCACATCCAAATCAAGAATTTTACAAAGTGGCGTTCAGCAAAATACAGACGAAGTTTCATTACAGCAAAACAACCTAGGATTGTTTAAATTGAGTTCTACATACAAACCAAATTCTAAATTACAATTTGATTACGATGTGCTAACAAAAATTTCTAAGCAAGATGAAGATACTAGTTTAAATCGTGATATAATTACAAATTTTGGCACAAATTCAGAATCTATTTTTACTAACAAAAAACAAAATCCACTCTCTGTAAATCAAAACGTTAGTTTGTATTACACACAATCAGAAAAAAATGTTTTTGCTCTAGAAATGCAACATTTGTATCAAGATGAAGATCCGTTTTATAATGCCAATTTACAATCGCAACCTTTTAATTTAATAGGTTATCAAACTGGACAAAACAGAAACAGTATATCCCAAAACCGATTT
>JAYVKR010000283.1:0-14754 GCA_043768185.1 Flavobacterium sp. | reverse complement strand
ATTTAGAAAGTAAATTACTTTCAATTTGCCATAGTTATGGCTGTTCAAAATTGGAATTTAGCTTATTTTTGGTATCAACCAAAGCGAAAAGAAACCATTAGAAGTTGTGGTTTCGTTGTGATAAAATTTTTGTTTATCAGTTGAAGAAACAAAAGTATTTGGAGTAAATTTTACTTCATTATTTAATATAAAACTAAAACTTGATGCTGATGTTGTGCAATTAGAATGACCACATTTTCCGCCACAAGGTTTGCTTTTTTCGTTGTCTTTTTTCTTTTTACAACACTCTTTCATTTCTTTTTTAGAAGAAGTTTCGGTTTTGCAACAAGATTTTCCAGATTTCGTTCCACAAGCAAAGCTACCATTGGAAAACATTAGAAATCCTAAGGTAAGCAGAAGAGTGAAAAGATGAAATCGTATTTTCATAACAAAACAAAATTACATATTAAAAATAAATTATGTTATATTTTAACATTTTATAAACTAAAAGTGTAAAAAAAAACCATCCAAAAAAGTATTGAATGGCTTTAATTTTTTTTAAAATTTATTAAATTATAATTCTAATTAGCTGTCCGTTTTTATTAATCATTTGTAAACTTATGCCTTGATTTTCGTCTTTGCTGCTCAATAAATCAGAAACAGTTTTTATATCTGTAGCGGTATCATTATCAATTCTAAGAATTATGCTTCCTAGTAAATCGTCTTCATAAGGTTTTAATCTGTCGTTATTTACTGCATTGATTTTAACACCACCATCAATTTTAAAACGTTTTTTATCGTCAGCATTTATATTACCAATTTCTAATCCTTTTAATTCTGTAACAACCATATCGTTTTTTACAAGCGTTACTGGTACAACTTGTGTTTTTCCGTTTCTTATAAACGTTACATTTATTTTATCATTAGGTCGTTTTGTATTAATATATCCACTTAATTCAGAAAATGAATTTACAGATTGATTGTCTAGTTTTACAATAATATCTGCAATTGCAATACCAGCTTTTTCTGCTCCAGAATTTTTATTTATTTTTTTAACATAAACACCTTCTGTTTGTTTTATACCAAGTTCTTTAGAAGTTACACCATTTAATTCAGTTACTTCTACACCAAGAATTCCTCTTTGAACATTTCCAAATTCCATTAAATCTTCAATAATTTTTCTTGTAATATTACTTGGAACTGCAAATGAATAACCAACATAAGAACCAGTTTGCGACGAAATCATAGTATTAATTCCGATTAACTCACCACGAGTATTTACCAAAGCACCACCAGAATTTCCAGGATTTACAGCAGCATCTGTTTGAATAAACGATTGAATTCCTTTGGTATCAAGATTTCTTGCTTTGGCAGAAACAATTCCTGCAGTTACCGTTGAGGTTAAATTATAAGGATTTCCTACTGCCAAAACCCATTCGCCAACTTTTACTTGATCAGAATCGGCAAAAGTTGAAAATTGTAATTTAGTATCGGCATCAATTTTAAGTAATGCAATATCCATTTTAGAATCGGTTCCAATTAACTTTGCTTTATAAACTTTTTTATTATTTAGAGTTACTTCTAGTTCGTTGGCATCTTTAATTACGTGATTATTTGTCACAATATAGCCATCGGCAGAAATTATAACTCCAGAACCAGTTCCAATTTGTTCCTGTTGTTGTCCGCCACCACGAGAACCATAAAAAAATTGACTAAAAGGATCATACACTGTTCTTGTAGATACATTTTTTACGTGAACTACTGCGTGCACAGCATTTTCTGCAGCATCTGTAAAATCAATATTTTCTGATCCTAAATTGACATTTCTACCATAAGAATTTTCTGCCTGAGTTACAATAGAATTTTTACTAAAATCTTTTTCTACAAAAAATTTATAGCCAACAATTGTGGTTGCACAACTTAATATTGACACTAAAAATAAGCTTAAAAATCGTTTCATATTTATATAATTTTTTAAAATTTACTATTTAAAAGTAAAATTATAACAAAAAATAGACCAAAAAAATCGTTTAACGCTCGTTTAACATTCTTTAACGAAAAATTAATAATTTAAAATTTTGTTTGTTGCGTTGCTGGCTTACTTATTAATAATAAACCAATAAATGTAATTATTCCGTTTATGATTATAAGTTCATTATCTATTGTGTAATTTCCAAAAAGCTTTTCAGAATTAGATGTAATTAAATAACAAATTGCTGGAGAAATTATGCAAATTAATGGTACAAATTTATCGTGAACCGTTTTAGATTTCATAAATAAACCAAAAGCATATAATCCTAAAAGTGGACCATAAGTGTAACTTGCTACTCTAAAAATCATTTTTACAACACTTTCGTCATTAATGTAATTGAAAATAATTATAACTAAAAACATTAAAAAAGAAAAACCCAAATGTACACTATGTCTTGTTCTTACTTGATTAATTTTAGTTGAATTTTCTGCTTTATCCATTCCTAAAAAATCTACACAAAACGAAGTTGTTAATGCTGTTAAAGCAGAATCTGTTGTGGCAAATGTTGCTGCTGTTAATCCTAATAAAAAAACTATTGCAGGAACAATTGTTAAATGATTAAAAGCAATTTCTGGAAAAAGTAAATCGGTTCTTGGTTTTCCAGTTACTAAATCGTTTGGAACTGAAATTCCGTTTTTTTCGGCATATAAATAAAGCAATGCACCAACACTTAAAAAGAAAATATTTATAATTACAAAAATTCCTGTAAAAGTGAACATGTTTTTTTGTGCTTCTTTTATGTTTTTACAACTCAAATTCTTTTGCATTAAATCTTGGTCAAGTCCAACCATTGCTATTGTTACAAAGATTCCGCCAAAAATTTGTTTTAAAACAAAATTTCCTTTTAAATAATCTTCATAAAAAAACACTTTAGAATAATTACTATTTTTCACCGCTTCAAATGCCTCTATTGCGCTAAAATTTAAACTGCTACAAATAAAATATATAGTTAAAAATACAGATGAAACTAAGAAGAATGTTTGTAAAGTATCTGTTATAATTATGGTTTTTAATCCACCACGATAAGTATAGGCAAAAATTAATCCTAACGAAATTAAAACAGTTATAGCAAACGGAATATTGTAGGAGTCAAAAACATAACGTTGTAAAACAATTACAACCAAGTACAATCTAAACGCAGATCCAATAGTTCTACTAATTAAGAAAATTGTTGCTGCTGTTTTATAACTAACAATTCCTAATCGCTGTTCTATGTAACTATAAATTGAAGTTAAATTCATTCTGTAATACAATGGAAGTAAAACTGTTGCAATTATTAAAAATCCAATAGCATTTCCTAAAACAAATTGAAAATAGGCAAATTGAGTTTCTGGCGAACCAACATTTCCTGGTACAGAAATAAAAGTTACTCCAGAAAGTGCTGTGCCAATCATTCCGAAGGCAACTAAATACCATTTAGAATTTTTATTTGCTTTAAAAAAAGTATCATTATCGGTACTTTTTTTACTCATTACATTAGAAATTAAAAGTAAAAGTCCAAAGTAAATTATTATGATAATTAAAATTGTAGTAGAATTCATAAAGTTAGTTTTAATGGAAGCTAAAATAGAAAAAAAGTTGGAAGTTGGTAACTAGAACTTGGAAGATTTATAAACTATTTATCAGTATAAAATTTTGAAAAGTCTGTATAATTAATTTTGTATCTTTTTATTACATTTGCAAAATGGAATTTTCTTCTAAACTTCTTGAAAAAGCCGTTAATGAAATGGCACAATTACCTGGAATTGGTAAGCGAACCGCACTTCGATTAATGTTACATCTTTTAAAACAACCAATAGAACAAACACACTATTTATCTCAAGCGTTGTCTACTATGCGAGATGAAATTAAATTTTGTGTAAATTGTCATAATATATCCGATGTTGATGTTTGTGAAATATGTTCAAATACTTCTAGAAATAAAAAAATTATATGTGTTGTAGAAGACGTTAGAGATGTAATGGCAATAGAAAACACTAATCAATTTAAAGGATTGTATCATGTACTTGGAGGAAAAATTTCGCCAATTGATGGTGTTGGACCAAGCCAATTGAACATTAGTACTTTAGTAGAAAAAGTAAAATCAGGATCAGTAGAAGAAATAATATTTGCTTTAAGCTCTACAATGGAAGGTGATACTACAAATTTTTATGTTTTTAAACAGTTAAAAGATTTTAATGTTAAAACATCTACAATTGCAAGAGGAATAGCTGTTGGCGACGAATTGGAATATGCAGATGAGGTTACTTTGGGAAGAAGTATTGTACAACGAGTACCATTTGAAAGTTCATTAAAAAATATTTAATCAATTATGCGTTAGTTCTTTTTGTATTTTCATTTGAAAAACTATCTTTGTTTGCTAAATTTTGTTTCTAATGAACACTAGAATTTTTTATATATTATTTATTATTGGAATTGTATTTACATCTTGTGTGCCAACTAAAGATTTAATTTATTTACAAAAATCTGAAACTACAGAAACAACTCCAGTTACACCAATAGTTTTTAAACCTTATAGATTACAAACTAGTGATATTGTGCTTGTTACAATAAAAGCAATTGTGTCTAAAGACGTAGAAATATTTAATAATAGTTCTAGCGGACAACAAACTTTAAATAATGAAGGTTTATATTTTACTGGTTATACAATTGATGACCATGGAAATATTAGAATTCCTATTATTGGAGAACTAAATGTTTTAGGTTTTACTACAGACGAAGTTAGATTAAAAATAGAAAAAATATTGCTAGAAGAACATTTTAAAAAAGAAGCAGGAATTTTTGTAACCGTTAAACTATCTGGATTTAGATATACTATAAACGGAGAAGTAAATTCAACAGGAACTAAAATATTATATCAAGACAGAGTTAATATTCTTGAAGCAATTGCAAATTCTGGAGACATTACAGTTACTGGCGATAGAAAAGATGTTAAAGTTTTTAGACAGTTTCCGCAAGGAATGGAAACTTTTAGTATTGATTTAACTAAAGATTCAGCAATAAATTCTCCAGTATATTATTTACAACCCAATGATTATATTTATATTAAGCCATTGAAACAAAAAACTTGGGGAACAGGAAAAACTGGTATAGAATCTCTGGGTACTATTATTACACTTTTATCATTGGCAACTACAACCTTCTTATTATTAAGAAATTAACAAAATTATAAATGTTAGATACTAAAGACTTTTCTTTTTTTGAAAACCAAAATAGTTTTGATTTCAAAGGTTTTTTAATCAAAACTTTAAGTTATTGGCGATGGTTTGTTTTAGGTTTAGTAATTTGTTTAACTATTGCGCATCAAATAAATTTACGCAAACAAAAAATATTTGCATTAGATACTACAATTGCTGTAAAAGAGCAAGATAATCCATTGTTTACATCTAATACTAGCTTAACTTTTAATTGGGGTGGAAGCTCAGATCAAGTTCAAACAATTTCAACAACTTTAAAATCTAGATCTCATAATGAGTTAGTTGTTGATAAGCTAGACTTTTATATTAGTTATTTACAAAAGCAAAAATATTTTACTCAAGATGTTTATGGTTATACACCATTTAAAGTAATACTTGATAAGAGTAAAAATCAATTATTAAATGTTCCAATAAATATAAAGTTTATTTCTCCTACTGATTATGAATTAACAATAGATTTTACATCTACATCTGCTCCAATAGTAAATTACCAAACTAATGAAGTTTCATCAACTCCAGTTACTGTTGGTATTTACAAGAAAAAATTTAAAATTGGAGAACAAATAAATTTACCGTTTTTAAAGTGTAAATTAGAACCATTTGGTAAACCATTTAATTATATAAATCTAGAATATATAGTTTCATTAAATTCTTTTGATGCTACAGTATCTACATATAAAAATATTTCAGTTATAATAGATGAAAAGGCAGCATCAATTTTAAAATTATCATTACAAGGAACCAATAAAGCTAGAATTGTTGATTATTTAAATGCTACGGTCAAAATGTTGATTGATATGCAATTGGAGGGTAAAAATTTATTTGCAGAAAATACAATAAAATTTATAGACACCACTCTTATTGATATGGAAAAGAGTTTAAAAGATGCCAATGATGAATTAAAAAGTTTTAGCAGAAATAAAAATATTCTTGAAATTGAAAAAGGTGGCGAAACATTTCAATCTCAAATTCAACAATTAGATGTTGAAAAAGATGATATAGATAGAAAAATAAATTATTATAATACTCTAAGTAGTTATTTAAGAAGCAGTTCAGATTATTCCAAGCTGCCTGCACCGTCTGTAGCTGGTATTGATGATCCTAACATACTCAATAATGTTTCAGATTTAATTTCGCTTTCTATTGAAAAATCTAAAATGGCATATTCTGTTAAAAGTGAAATAATGTTTGACGAAATTGATAATAAAATGAATTCTGTGAAAAGAATTTTATTAGAAAATATTCGCTCTTCTAATGCTGCTACACAATACGAATCAAGAAATATTAACAATAAAATTAGTCTTGCAGAGTCTAATATTAGATTACTTCCAGATGATAAACAAGAGTATTTAAAAATTATTAGAAAATATGATTTAAGTGATAATATTTATCAAACGTATACTCAAAAACGTAGTGAAGCACAAATTGTAAAAGCTGCAAACCTAGCAGATATTCAATTTATAGATCCAGCTAAAGATATTGGTTCAGGATTAATTGGTCCAAGAACAGAAGTTAACTATGTAATAGCATTATTTTTGGGTTTTCTAATACCATTATTAGTAGTGTTTTTAATGTTTTTTATTAATAATTCTATCCAGAATACAGATGACATAAGTTCATTAACAACAATTCCATTAATTGGAGTAATTGGTATGAAACATACAGACACCAATTTATCTGTGTTTGAAAAACCAAAATCTGCATTATCAGAATCTTTTAGAGCAGTGCGATCTTCACTTCAATTTTTATACAAAAAGCAACATGTTGAAGGTACAAAAACATTAATGCTTACATCATCTGTTAGTGGCGAAGGAAAAACATTTTGCTCTGTAAATATTGCTACAGTATTCGCATTGAGCGAAAAGAAAACCGTAATTATAGGATTAGATTTAAGAAAGCCAAAGATCTTTGACGATTTTAATTTGAATAATGATATTGGCGCAGTAAATTATTTAATAGGTCAAAAATCATTAGACGAAGTGATTCAAAAAACTCAAATACCATTTTTAGATGTTATAACTTCTGGACCAATTCCTCCAAATCCATCAGAATTAATAATGAGTGACAGCATGAAGGAAATGATAGACGATTTAAAAAGTAAATACGATTATATAATTTTAGATACTCCACCAGTTGGTTTGGTTACAGATGCAGTAGAACTTTCTACATATGCAGATGTAACATTATATATAACAAGACAAAATTTCACAAAAAAAGAAATGATTAATTTATTAAATAATCGTGTAAAAAGAGGTGAGCTTACTAATGTTAGTATTATTCTTAACGGTTTCCAAAATAAAGCTAAATATGGTGCAGGATATGGCTATGGTTATGGCTATGGTTATGGCGCTTACTCTAATGGATACCATGAAGACGATAAGCCACAAAATATTTTTGTGAAATTGTACAAAAAGTTTATTAAAAAATAAATTTAATGAGTTATAAAGTTTTAATAACTGGTGGCGCAGGTTTTATAGGTTCCAATCTATGCGAATACTTTTTGTCTAAAGGTAATAGTGTAGTATGTCTAGATAATTTTGCAACTGGTCATCATCATAATATTAAAGAATTTATAAATAATACTAATTTTAAATTAATTGAAGGCGATATTACAAGTCTTGAAGATTGTAAAAATGCTGTAATTGGTGTAGACTATGTTCTACATCAAGCAGCATTAGGTTCGGTTCCAAGATCTATAACAAATCCTATTGATACTAATAATGTAAATATTTCTGGTTTTTTAAATATGCTTGTAGCTTCTAGAGATGCCAATGTAAAACGATTTATTTATGCAGCAAGCTCATCAATTTATGGCAATTCAGAAGCTTTGCCAAAAGTTGAAGAAATTATAGGTAAACCATTATCTCCTTACGCAATTACAAAATATGTAAACGAATTGTATGCAGAAATTTTTAGTAAAACTTATGGTATTGAGACTATCGGATTAAGATATTTTAACGTTTTTGGAAGAAAACAAGATCCAAACGGAGCTTATGCTGCAGTAATTCCTAAATTTGTCAAACAATTAATAAACAATGAAAGTCCAATCATAAATGGTGATGGCAATTATTCTAGAGATTTTACATACATAGATAATGTTATTCAAATGAATGAATTGGCTATTAAAACTAAAAATACAGAAGCAATTAACACAATTTACAATACAGCTTTTGGAGAACGAACTACATTAAACGAGATGGTTCACTATTTAAAAGAATATTTATCTCAATATGATGCTGCTATTTCAAACGTAAAAATTATTTATGGAGAAAAAAGAAATGGAGATATTCCGCATTCACTTGCAAGTATTGATAAAGCAAAAAAATTATTAAATTACAATCCAAAATATTCATTTAAAGAAGGTTTAAAAGAATCTATAAATTGGTATTGGGAAAATTTAAAATAAATTTATAAAATGAAAATTACAAATATTTGTTGCATTGGAGCAGGTTATGTTGGCGGACCAACTATGGCAGTTATCGCTCAAAAATGTCCAAACATAAAAGTTACAGTTGTAGATTTAAATGCAGATAGAATTGCAAAATGGAACGACGAAAATGTAGATAATATTCCGGTTTACGAACCAGGATTAGGTGCAATTGTAAAACAAGCTAGAGGAAAAAATTTATTCTTTTCTACCGAAGTTGATAAAGCAATAAACGAAGCACAACTAATATTTATATCTGTAAATACTCCAACTAAAACCTATGGTTCAGGAAAAGGAATGGCTGCCGATTTAAAATATATTGAGCTTTGCGCCAGACAAATAGCTAGAGTTTCGACAACAGATAAAATTGTAGTAGAAAAATCAACATTACCAGTTAGAACTGCCGAAGCAATTAAAAATATATTAGACAATACAGGAAATGGTGTTCAATTTCAAATACTTTCCAATCCAGAGTTCCTTGCAGAAGGAACAGCAGTAGAAGATTTATTAAATCCTGATAGAATTTTAATTGGAGGCGATGCTACCAAAGAAGGTCAAGAGGCAATACAATCTTTAGTAGATGTTTATGCCAATTGGGTAAATAAAGACAAAATATTAACCACCAATGTTTGGTCTTCAGAATTATCTAAACTTACAGCCAATGCATTTCTTGCTCAACGAGTTTCATCAATAAACGCAATGTCAGAATTGTGTGAAAAAACTGGAGCAGATGTTAGTGAAGTAGCACAAGCTATTGGAATGGACTCTAGAATTGGTTCTAAATTTATAAAAGCATCAGTAGGATTTGGTGGTTCTTGTTTCCAAAAAGACATTTTAAATTTAGTTTATATCTGTAAATCATTCGGATTAAACGAAGTAGCAGATTATTGGGAGCAAGTAATTATTATGAACGACCATCAAAAAAGACGTTTTTCTAAAAATATTGTAAATACATTATACAATACAATTGCCGATAAAAAAATTACATTTTTAGGTTGGGCTTTCAAGAAAGATACCAATGATACAAGAGAATCTGCAGCAATTTATGTAGCAGATGATTTAATAAATGAGCAAGCTAATATTGCAGTTTATGATCCTAAAGTTACTTTTAATCATATAATTACAGACTTAAATTATCTTGAAACTAGAACTGATGAACAAAATAAAAAATACATTTCATCTTATGATAATGCGTATGATGCTTGTAAAAATTCGCACGCCATTGCAATTTTAACAGAATGGGATGAATTTAAAGATTATGATTGGCAAAAAATTTATGACGAAATGTTAAAACCAGCATTTGTTTTTGATGGTAGAAACTTATTAAATTCTGCTAAAATGAAAGAAATTGGCTTTCATTATCAAGCAATTGGCTCATAAATAAAATGTGTATTTTTATACAATAAACCAAAATATTTTAAATGGATATTAAAATAGGAATAATAGGATTAGGATATGTAGGTTTACCACTTGCAAGATTATTTGCTACAAAATTTCCAGTAGTAGGTTTTGATATAAATACAAATAGAGTAACCGAATTAAATGCTGGTTTTGATGCCACATTAGAAGTAGAAAAAGAACTACTTCAATCTGTTTTAATAGAAAAGCCATTATCTAGAAACGGACTGTTTTGCTCTTTTAATAGTGATGATTTAAAAAACTGTAATTATTATATAGTTACCGTTCCAACTCCAATAGATAAAAATAATAGACCAGATTTAACTCCATTATATAAATCTAGTGAAACGGTTGCCAAAGTTCTTAAAAAAGGAGATATCGTTATCTATGAATCAACAGTTTATCCTGGATTGACAGAAGAAGAATGTGTGCCAGTACTAGAAAAAATTAGCGGTTTAAAATTCAATATAGATTTCTTTGCAGGATATTCTCCAGAAAGAATAAATCCTGGTGATAAAGAACATACTGTAGATAAAATTCTTAAAATAACTGCTGGTTCTACTCCAGAAATAGGAGTAAAAGTTAACGAATTATACAAATCTGTAATTACAGCAGGAACACACTTAGCGCCATCAATAAAAGTTGCCGAAGCTGCCAAAGTAATAGAAAACTCGCAACGAGATATCAACATTGCATTCGTAAATGAACTGGCTAAAATATTTAATATTTTAAACATTGATACTCAAGATGTACTTGCAGCCGCTGGAACTAAATGGAATTTTTTAAATTTTAAACCTGGTTTAGTTGGCGGACATTGCATTGGTGTAGATCCATATTATTTGGCTCAAAAAGCACAAGAAGCAGGTTATCATCCAGAAATTATTTTAGCAGGAAGACGATTAAATGATAGTATGGGCGAATATGTTGCTTCAAGTATTGTTAAATTAATGATTAAAAAAGAAATTCCAGTTAACAATTCTAAACTATTAATGTTAGGAATTACTTTTAAAGAAAACTGTCCAGACGTTAGAAATACTAAAATTGTTGATGTAATAAAATCACTAACAGAATATGGAATTGAGATAAGTATTTATGATCCGTTAGCAAATCCTAAAGAAGTATATTTAGAATATAATTTAATCACTTCTAAAGAAGCACCTACAGAAAATTATGATGCTATAGTACTTGGAGTTTCCCATAAAGAATTTTTAAATTTAGATTTAAAACCTTTTGAAAAAGAAAACACAGTAATTTACGATGTAAAAGGAGTTTTAAAAACTAAAATTGACGGAAAATTATAATACTGAAATACTGAAATAAATTCAGTACAAGTAAATTCAGCATAAATATGAAAAAAATTTTAATCACTGGAGGTGCAGGTTTTATTGGATCTCACGTAGTAAGAAGATTTGTTACAAAATATCCTAATTATCAAATTTTTAATCTTGATGCGCTTACGTATGCCGGAAATTTAGAAAATATTGCCGATATAGAAAATGAGCCGAATTACACTTTTATTAAAGGTGATATTGTAGATGGCGATTTTATCAATAATCTGTTTCAAGAATATCAATTTGATGGAGTAATTCATCTAGCAGCAGAATCTCATGTAGATAGATCAATTTCAGATCCGTTAAGTTTTGTAAAAACAAATGTTATTGGAACTATGAATTTACTAAATGCTGCCAAAACTATCTGGAAAGATAATTCTAATAATAAAAGATTTTATCACGTTTCTACAGATGAGGTTTATGGTTCACTTGGAGCAGAAGGTTTGTTTACAGAAACAACATCATACGATCCAAATTCTCCTTATTCTGCATCTAAAGCAAGTAGTGATCATTTTGTTCGTGCTTATGGCGAAACTTATGGTTTACCTTATGTAATTACCAATTGTTCTAATAATTATGGAACGTATCATTTTCCAGAAAAATTAATTCCTCTTTTTATAAATAATATTATCAATAATAAACCATTACCAGTTTATGGCGATGGAAAATATACACGAGATTGGCTTTTTGTAGAAGATCACGCAGTTGCTATAGATTTAGTGTATCACGAAGGAAAAAACCACGATACCTATAATATTGGTGGTTTTAACGAATGGCAAAATATAGATTTAGTAAAGCTTCTATGCAAATTGATGGATGAAAAACTAGGAAGAACTTTTGGAACGTCAGCACAATTAATTACTTACGTAAAAGATAGACCAGGACACGATTTACGTTATGCAATTGATGCTTCTAAAATTAATAAAGAATTGGGTTGGAAACCATCTGTTACGTTTGAGCAAGGTTTAGAAAAAACTATAGATTGGTATTTATCTAACGAAAAATGGTTAAATAATGTAACTAGTGGCGATTACCAAAAATATTATAAAGGTCAATACAATTAAATTTAATAGTATTGTAAAAAAAATTCTATATAATTAAGACAAATGTAGAATTTTATATCACTTTTTTGGTATTAAAAATTTAAACGAGTACTTTTGTTACTCGTTTTTTTATTTAATTATGTTAGAAACACTCATTACTTCTAAAACCCGAATAAGAATATTGGTAAAATTTTTTATCAATGCCGCCAATAATGGTCATTTGCGAGGTTTGGCAGAAGAAATGAATGAATCTACTAATTCCATTAGAAAAGAATTAAACAATCTTACAGAAGCTGGATATTTAAGTAAAGAAGCCAATCAAAATAGAGTTAATTATAAAGCCAATAAAAAACATCCGTTGTTTGAAACATTGCAAAAAATTGTTTTTCAACATCTTGGTTTAGATGCAATTGTAGATATGATTTTGGCACGAATGGGAAAAGTGAATCAAATTGTTATTCTTGGTGATTATGCCAACGGAATTGACTCAGGAACTATAGAAGTTATGATTGTAGGAAAGCAATTAAATCTTAACTATATAGACCAATTGGCTTTTAAAATAGAAGTAGAAATTAAGCGTAAAATTATCTTTACAACAGCTATTATAAATGTTGAAAAAGGATTAATTATTTACGAAGATTTTACAATAATAAATTAAATTGCAAACAGGTATGGATGACCATAAACAAATATGGACAGAAGAAATAAAATCTGAAAATTCATTGTTCTTTATCAATTTTAAAGAACTTTGGCACTATAGAGATTTACTTTTAATGTTGCTAAAAAGAGATTTTATAACATTTTACAAGCAAACAATTTTAGGACCAATTTGGTTTTTTGTACAACCCATTTTAACATCACTTATCTATTTAGTGCTGTTTGGAGAAATAGCAAAATTATCAACAGACGGATTGCCACAAATAGCATTTTATTTAGCAGGAATTACAATTTGGAATTATTTCTCTGATACATTAGTTAAAACATCATCAGTATTTCAAAGTAATGCTTCAATTTTTGGCAAAGTCTATTTTCCAAGATTGATAATGCCATTATCTATAGTTTTCTCTGGATTGCTAAAATTTGCTGTACAGTTTTTACTTTTTATTGCCGTTGTTTTTTACTATGCAATTATAAAAGGCACAATTCAACCCAATATCTGGATGCTGGCAACACCATTTTTAATTTTACTTATGGCCGTTTTTTCTCTAGGTTTAGGTATGATATTTTCCTCAATGACCACCAAGTATAAAGATTTAAATTTTTTACTTGCCTTTGGAATTCAATTGTATATGTATGCTACACCTGTAGTGTATCCAATTTCTGCCATACCAGAAAAGTATAAATGGATTGTAGACATTAATCCATTAACTAGCATTTTTGAATGTTTTAGATTTGGTTTTCTTGGTTCTGGAAATTTTGAACCAATAAGCTTATTATACTCTACAATTTATATTGTAATACTACTTATTACAGGAACTGTAATTTTTAATAAAGTAGAAAAAAGTTTTATGGATACCGTTTAATATTATGAAACAATTAGCAATTAAAGCCGAAAATATATCTAAACAATACCGTTTAGGCGAGGTAGGAACAGGAACATTATCTCACGATTTAAATAGATTTTGGAGTAAAATTCGAGGTAAAGAAAATCCTTATCTAAAAATAGGAGAATCTAACGATAGAAGTCAAAAAGGTACAAGCGAATATGTATGGTCATTAAAAGACATTAATTTCGAAATAGAACAAGGCGATGCAGTAGGAATAATTGGTAAAAATGGAGCAGGAAAAAGTACGCTTTTAAAATTATTAAGTAAAGTTACAAAACCCACAACAGGAAACTTTAAAGTTAACGGACGAATAGCATCACTTCTAGAAGTAGGAACCGGTTTTAACCCAGAAATGACTGGTAGAGAAAATATTTATTTAAACGGTGCCATTCTAGGTATGCGTCGTCAAGAAATTACAAGAAAATTTGATGAAATTGTAGCATTTTCTGGAGTAGAAAGATATATTGATACGCCAGTAAAAAGGTATTCATCTGGAATGTACGTGAGATTAGCATTTGCTGTAGCAGCACATTTAGAATCTGAAATTTTAATTGTAGATGAGGTTCTAGCCGTTGGTGATGCCGAATTTCAAAAAAAATGTCTCGGAAAAATGGGCGATGTAAGTAAAGGAGAAGGACGAACTGTTTTATTTGTAAGTCATAATATAGATGCGGTTACAAAACTATGTAATTCTGCCATGTTTTTAAAAAATGGTAATTTATTAGACTTTGGAAATACAGAAAAAATTATTACTAATTACTTAAATTATGAAAACATCCTTACCTCTAAAACACAATATA
>JAYVKR010000282.1:0-20976 GCA_043768185.1 Flavobacterium sp. | reverse complement strand
GTTGTTGGATTAAATGTCCAACCTGAAACTACTGTACCAGTAACTCCTACAGAAGGCGACCAAGAATATACTTGAAAATCTGATGGGTTGGAAGTTAGTGTAATTGCTGTTGTAGATTGACCAGAACATATTATACTACTACTACCGCTTAAAGTTAAAGCTGGTGGTGGTGTTATTACAAATATAGAATAATCTTCAAATACTTGAAAAGAACCTGTTCTACAAGGCGCCAAAGCACCGCCAGTAAATGTTGGATTATCAATACCACCAATTCTCATTCTGTGTTGTCCTAATGTGGTTGTTGCATCTGAATCTAATAATGGTACTGTAAAACTTGCCACTAATGTTGTTGGATTAGCGTTTGTAGAAACTCCAGTATATACTGATTCGCCAGCATCTATAAAATCGCCATCATCATTCCAATCTACCCAAATTTGAGTATCATAGGTAAAACCAGTTCCATAAGTAATACTTACTGGAATAACTGCACTTTGAGCAACATTGGTAGAAAAGTTAGAATAATTACCATAATTATTAATTTCTATACCTGTTGTATTGTTTATAGAACCCATTGTAACATTGGTTATTCCGTTGGGATCTTGAGCAAAAGTTAATCCAGATGGCACACACGAAACTACATAAGGTGTTAATGTTGTAAATGTTCCAGATAATGACCACGCACTTGAATTGTTTGTACCACATACTGATCGTACCCAAAAGTAATAGGTTGTACTTGAAGCCAAACCTGTTAAAGTAGATAAGGTAACATTTGCAGCAGTAGTTCCAGATCTTGGCGTTGTATTAATTGGTTGCGTATTGCTTGTAGAATAAACAAATTCATACCCATTACTTGGCGCACTAACTGGTGCAGTCCAACTAATTATGGCAGAATTTTGAGTAACCTGTCCTGTAGTTAATGCAGTTGGAGGTAAACAGGTAGAAGTTTCTACAACAATATCATCAATTTGTAATGTTCCTTGAGATGCAACAGCATAACCTTGAAAACCTACATAATAAGTTCCTGCGGCTGCAACTACAAAATTTATAGAATTGGTTATTGGCGACGATTTTATACTACTATGATCTGCAAGTAATACTGTCATACCTGCAACGCTAGCTGTAGCTCCATAATAAACTTTCATTTTTTGTTCATTAAACGCTAATAATGAAGCAATACCATAAGTGTAGGTAACTTTATAATTTCCTGCGCTTGGAAAATTTAATCCTTGTGTAAAAAACCAAGTATCTTGAGCATTAGCACCGGCAGTTGTTAAATTTTTAGAAGTAAATCCAGCTAATGGTGTTGAGGTATTGTCTTTTGTTACCATAGGTGCTGGAGGTACAGTTGCCGGAGGTACAATAACTGTAACTCCACTAGTACAGTTTGGAATAGCTGGTGTTACAACACCTTCAAAATTTTGAGTATAAGGTAAGGAAGCTATTAAACATGTTGGCGTAACTGTTAAACCAGAAGGTACTGTTGTTGTTGGCACATTACTAGGTAAAGTAAATGGCATCCAAACGCCAGATTTACAATTTGGTTTAACATAAATTCTATATGTAATACCCAATTGAAGACCAATAACCGAAACGGTATATGGTGCACCAGCAATTGGAGCAGTATATGATGATGTATTTCCTGTAAAAAATGCACCAGCGCTTCCTGGAGCTAAACCATCGTTTCTAACTTCAAAGTCAAAACCACCTGCTGGTAAAAAACTAGGATTTGTCCAATTAATATCTACTGTTGAATTATCTGCTTGCATTGCCACTGCTATTCCTGTTGGAGAAAAACATGGCGACCATACAAATTTAGTAAGTGCTTTCCAACCTTGCGAAGCTACTCCAGAAGCTTGCCCAAGTGTAACTAAACAATCTGTATTCAAAATACCATTCAAGGTTCCTGCATTAGTTGCTGGATAAATAGCATTAGATACATTTGTTCTTCTGTTAAAATCTGTATTTGTAGCACCTCTTAACCCTACTTGACCTGCGACCAGCGCAGTAGAAATTGAAGCAAAAAGATCTTTATAAATAATTTCAATATTATTTGATGTTTCATACAACCTAATTTGCATGTTAATAAGACCATTTAATGCTGCGGCACCTCTTCTTTGAACATCTTTATATTGGACTACAAAAATTCTATTTGGTGCGGTTCCAATAACATCATATTTAACCTCAGCTGTTGGAATTGCTCCTACAAGATTAGTTGCATATCCTGCAATAGCTCCAGAATACGTTCCAGCTCCACTTAATGGTGCAGTTAAACCAAATGGTGTAGTTCCTAATGCTCCAAGTAAAATAAAACCATTATCAGACACATGCACTTGATTATAAGACACTCCGTTATAATAAAAATTAAAACCTACCGGCAACGTTTGGGTAGAAAACGCTGCAATTACTGTAAAAGTTCCACTAGCAACAATAACACTACTACCAGTTGTTGGTAAATCAGTATAAGTATTTACTGCACCATCTGATTCAGAAAAATTATAATTATAGGCGGTTGATTGACTGAATGCAAAATTGCAACCAAAAAATAAAATAATTAAAAATAAAAAAGAATTACTTTGTGACCTTTGGGCTAAGCGTAGAAGTAAAGTTTTTAACATAGCAGATTTTTTTATTAGAATTAAATTCCAATGTTATTTAGCCAATAAATTTATATTATTTTTTTGTAAAATCTGTACCTTATTTTTATAAAAATTAACAAATCGATTAAAAGATAAATAAATCGTTAAACTACACTAAAATTAGATATAAAAATATTTTTATTGTAAGAATATAAATGTTAATAATATAGGGATAATTTATAGTTTTAGTAATAATTATTTGAAATTCAGATATAAAAAATTTAAAATTAAACAAAAAAAACTCTTCATTACTGAAGAGTTTTTGTTTTAAAAACTAACTAACTATCTATAGTAATCTAACTTAAACTATTGCGTTTTCTTGGCTTACCACTTTTTTAAGTAATGTTCTGTAAAGAACTCTGTTAGGTGTTACACCAGAAGATATTATTTGTTTTTTTCTTGATGATGATGAATTATCATTAATAGTAGAAAATTCATTGGTAGATTGCGATTGTTTAGAACCCATAAACCAGTTCATGAAATCTAATTGTGTGTCGTCTAGAACAAGTGCATTTTTAATTTCTATTGTATCAACTTTTTCAATAGAAATTGTTTCTGTTGTAGTTGAAGTAGTTTGAGCAAACAATGAAACTGTAGACATTAAAAACAATGCAACTAAGAATAAAAATCCTTTAGTATTTACATTTGTAAAAGTTGCGTTATTTAATGTTTTGATTGTCATATTATTATTTGCGATTAATTCTTTGACAAAACTACTGCGACATTACTAACAATTAAAATTTTTTCGATGAATAACATCAATAGTCGTTAAAGAAACATCTTAACGTTTTTAAGCTAACATATATGTAGTTCGTCTATGATTGTAGTAAAATAAATGGTTAACAAGCTTAGATAAAAAGACAAAAAGCACAACTTTTTGGGTAGTGCTTTTAAAAATAGGGTAAAAATAATAATTTAGTTTACGTACTTACGTGTAATAATCTTGTTATCGTTAGTTGTTATTTGAACTAAAATAACTTGATTTATGGTTCCAATATTTATACTTGTTTCGCTAGCATTAATATCTTTTTTATCTGAAATTAATCTTCCTCTTGTATCAAATATTTTAACCGATTTCATAATTAAATTGGTGGTTTTTATATTTAAATTTTCATTAGGTTTATACAAAACAATAGTGTTGTTGTCATTAGAATAAGCATCTAACCCTAGCGTATTGTCTTTATAAACAATTGAAAATCTTGTATTAAAGGTTCCTGCTATTGAAGAAAAGTTATAACTGCTTTGTTTTAAATTATGTAAAATATTTAACTCTTTATCTTTTAAAAATATATTTTGATTTTCAAATAATCCATCAAATGTGTTTAAATTTATTTGAAAAGTATCTGTTGTAGCGGTATAAAATCCTAAATCAACTTCATCATTATCGTTAAATGGTAACGGTCTACCTTGTATTGATAATGAAATTGCATCGGCTAAACTGTAAAGTACCACTGGGTTTCCTGCATTTAAATAAGCACCATCTAAACCTCTATCTGTTCCGCCCAAAGTTGCATTAGTTGCATAACCTAAAAGAGTTTGCTTAAAAGATCCTGTGCTGTTTACTATATCTAACCAAATTCTATGTTTTTCAAAATCTTGAAAATTAGAATCATTACTAGAATTGTTCATTTTAAAAAATTGGGTATTGTTGCCAATAATTCTCATACTATTTTTAAAAATAACATTACCACTAGACAATGCTTTAGTAAAAAATGCTTGACCAGATGCTATCTTTCCTAATGGAATACTATTGTTTATTCCTAAATTATTGGCAGATGCTGTTCCTGTACCACCAAGATAATTATAAACCGCATAATCATTAGATGTATATTGATTTAGAGTAATTGGAGTATTGTGTGTCCATAAATAAATTGTTGCATCAATTAGTGGCGTATTTACTGGATCTGATAAAAATAAATCAATATTTAATGCACTTGGATATGGATTTCCAATTAAATTATAATTACTTGTAGCAACTTGTACTGGTGTTGTATAATTTCCGTTGTTTGGAATACCATAGAAACTACCATTATATATTGCTGGTGTAGAGGTATTAAAATTAAAAGGTGCTCTAACTATGTATCCTTTTCCTACATCCATTAAACTATTTCCTGGAACATTAGACCAATAGGCAATTGTTGGATCGTATCTATAATATTTATCTGATGGCGTAAGTGCAGATAATCCTATAAACGTTTGAGGTGAAACTGGAGTTGACCAATAGGTATAGTCAAATTTCTTCATTGGAGTTGTATCTCTTTTATAGGTAATGTTTCCGGTATTAGCAACATTATTTATTTGAAGTAAACTGGCATTATTTTCAAATGTTAATGCGCCTCCAGATAGTACAACTTCATTGTCTACGACTAAATTATGATTAGAATTTATAGTCACTTGCCCAGAATTTACTAGAACTGAACAAGCAAAAATATTACCTGTAGAGGAATAGTTACCGTTAAAAATAGCTTTCATGGTAGTATCTGGAATTCCATTACTCCATACAGAACCATTCCAAGAAGTTGAAGGATAGGAAATAGAAACACCATTAGTTGGTACTTCATTGCAAATACCATTTTTTACTACAGCTCTAAAATATCTTATAGTTGTAAAACTACCCATTTGAAGCGCAGGTAATGTTGCTGTTGTGTTGGCAATTGATGTTAAATTTACAGTAAACAAAGCATTGTCTGCATATTCCCATCTTACAATAGAACCAGTATTACCTAATAAAGTTATTGAATTAGGTGCAATACCTGAACAAAGAACTTGATTACCAGAAATTGTTCCTGCAACAGTAGATGGCACAACTGTAATGGTTGTACTGCTTGTTCTAAAACAAGAATTAGAACCAGTTATTGTTGCAGTATATGTAGAATTTACTATTGGTTTAGCATAAACAACGCTTACTGGTGTTCCTGCAATATAAGGTATTGTTGCGCTGGCATCACTATAAAGATTTGTTACTGGAGTCCAAGTTAAAGCTGCAGCTAATGTTCCTGTAACTGCAACATTATTTAATGCCCAATAATATGCCCAAGGTGAAAAATAATTAAAACGAAGTTTAACATTAGAATTTCCTAAAAAGGCATTTAGGTTCATGGTATCATTGGCAAAATTACCTACAGTACCTTGAGAATTTAAATAAGATTTAACGGTTACCCATGAAGTTCCGTTATCTATAGAAATTTCTATTTTAACAAAATCATAGGTATTAGTTCTTAAATATTGATTTACTGCTAAGTTGGCACTGGTGTAACCAGCAAGACTAAAGCTTGGTGAAGTTAATGTTGTACTGGTAAAAGGTCCAGGAATTGCACTTTGCGCATCGGCATTAGCAAGATAAAATTGAGAGTTATCGCTACTTTGAAATACTATATTTAAACCAAAGTTCCCTATATAGTTATAATTATTTGGTCTTAATGTCCACACACCAGCATTTACATCGCCACCAACCGAAGCGTTAGTAATTGTCCAACCATTAGTTGGTGCATTAAAATTTTCTATAAATATTGGTACTGCGCTTGTTGCACCAGAACTTCCGTTTAAAGGCAAAATTGTATTTTCGCAAATTGTTGCAGTGCTTGGAACAACCATAATTACTGGCGGTAACGGATTTACTGTAACGTTATGCGTTACAATATTACCACATAAAGAACCAGAAGTTTGATTGGCAGTTAAAACATAATTTGTTGTTGTGGTTGGACTAAATGTAAAACCGGTAGCAAATGAACCAGAAACACCAGTTGAAGGAGACCAAGTTAACGAATTGTATGCACCATATCCTGATACAGTTACAACTGGCGTAGCATAAGTTTCACAAATAGTACTTGAACTTGAACTTAAAGTTAGTGTTGGTGGTGGTGTTACTGTGGCAACAATAGGTAATCTTGGCGATAAACATTGGGTTGTAAATTTCCAATTATAGAAACCTAAAAATGCGGTATTGTCAAAAGAATTTCCCATAATATCTGCTACTGAACAAGTGTAGGGATAAAAAGCATTATCGGTATTCATTTTAACTCCAGCGGCAGGAACGGTTGTAAAATTTAAATTATAACTTCCTATTTCTAAATAATAGTTAAATGGAATTACTTGAGCAATTGTTCCTCCAGACACAGACGTTGTTATATTAAAAGTTGCCAAAGTCACATTAGAAGAATTTCTAATAGCTATTTGTCCTACTTGACCAGAAACCATTGGAAAAATATCTATAGATTGGAGAGAAGTTGGCGAAGTTACAAAGAAAGATACACTACCTGAAAAATTTTGAGTAGCAATAATTCCGCCTTCATTTGTTGGATTTATTGGAGCAGCTTTGGCAATTGCTCCAAATGATTTGGCTTGAATATAATAAGTTGTGGTTGAGCTTATAATTGGTGTTGTAAAATTATCACCAGTTGCCAATGGAATTAAGTTGGTAGCATTTGCAAACCAATTTATTGTAGAACCAATTGTAGACGAAGCTGATAAAGTAGACGTTCCAAAACCACATCTAGTTGTTGGAGTTGTGCTTGTTATTGAAGGTGTTGAACATTCTGTACTAAAAGATTCTTCTAATGTCCAAATACTTTTATCGGCAGTACTGCAATTTCCTCTAATCCAAATATAATAATAGGTACTAGGAGTTAAACTTGATAAATTTAAGGTTGTAATTCCAGCTCCAGTACTTCCAGTTGGAATAGTTGCTAGTGTTGGTGGTGTATTAGATTGAGACAAATAATATTGATAACCATTTGCTGGCGCCGGAGATGCTGCAGTCCAAGTTACTGTAGCATTGGTATTTGAAACAAAATCTATACTTACATCTTTAGGTTCGAAACAATTTGGTGATAGCGTTACACTCATATCGTCTATTACAATGTAACTTTGGTTGGCTACACTGTAACCTTGAAAACCTATGTAATAAACGCTAGAACTTGCAGGAATAAAATCTACAATTGCTATTTGAAAAACATCATTATTTATATTAGGTAAATCTAATAAAGTTTCTGTCATTCCAACAATCGTTGCGCTTTGTCCTAATTGTACTTTTAAATTTTCAGAAAAACCTCCAGTATTTCCTGTATTGTATCTAAAAAATAATCTGTAAGATACACCAGCAGTCAAATTTAAACCTGGCATAAAAAACCAATCATTCATTGGTTGAGTTACATTTTTTCCTATGTGCATGGAACGTGATGCAGATGAAAAATTTATATTTTGAACTTGCCATTGTGAAATTCCACCATCTCCATTCACATCAAGTTTGGTAAAACAAGTTGGTAAAGTTCCTGGTGCAAATGCATCAACATTTTGATAATAAGGAATAGAATAATATCCACATGTTGTTGTAGTTGATATTGTATTACTGTTCATTAAGCATACTCCTGGACCAATTGCTCTAATTCTAAAATAGTAAGTAGTTAGTGGTAATAATCCAGATACATTTAAAGTAGTTACTAATCCAGTTAAAAGATTGTTATATCCTGGTATTATAGTTGTAAAAGCAGCATCTGTTGCAACATCAATTGCATAATTTGTTGCGGTTGGAATAGTAACCCAATTGGCAACAAAACCATTTCCGTTAGTACTTCCTAAAGATGCAACAGTAGCTTTAGCGCATGTTGTTGCACTTGCTGTTAAAATATTTGTTAAATTATAAAAAGGCGCACCCAAACATTTATCATTATAAGAAATAATCCAATAATAATAGGTTGTGTTAAATACTAAACCAGTTTGAGTAAAAGTTGTTGCTAATGGATTGCTAGTTAATGGATTGTTTACAACGGTGTAAGCTCCTAAAACATTTGTTGCTTGATAAAATGTTCTATTAACAATTTGTGTAGCACTAGGTGGTGTATTTACTGTACTTCGTAAAATTAAATAATTGGTAGGCAATGTTGATGGAGCAGTAAATGAATTTCCGTTTATGGAAGAATCTGTAATTGAAGTTGCTCCTAAAACTAATGCTGTAGGTTGAATTGCTGGTGTTACGCAAGGTAAAGCTGGAGTGTATTTAAATTTTAATCCTAAATCTGGATAGGCATTTAAATCTGTCAATAATTTACCAGTATTAATTTGTAAATAACTGGTATTGTTATACCACACTGTAGCGCTTCCTTGTTGTCTATTGTTAACATTTCCTTGAATTACAACATTATTAAAACCTCTTAGACCAACTTCAACAAAACCAGTAGCACCAGTTGGAGTACAACTGCCGTAAGATAATTCTATTGATTTATCACTTTCGTTTAAGCGAATTTGAAAATCAAAATTTCCAGGTGCAATTACTCTTTCTGCATTTATCCATTCTATCACAAATGTTCTATTTGGCGCAACACCTACAACATCATAAACAACATCATTACCATTAGATTTTAAATCTATACCTAATGCAGATACTACACCAGTGTATGAAGTATTATTACTAATTGGAGTATAATTATTATTTAAAGGTTGGGTTGCACCAAAAGTAATAAATCCGTTTGGGCTAATATACAATTGTGTAATTCCTGTAATATTATCGAACGAAAATGGAAACGGAATAGTTGCTTGAAATGCAGCACCAGCAGTATGATCTGTCCAAGGTGATGCATAAGCAACATTAGGAGTTCCAGTTAATGGTGCATAAGCAGATGATAAACTTTGAGAAAAAGTATAAGAACTAACTTGTGAATAAGTGAAATTTATATTAACTAAAATAACAATAAATAACATTTTTAATGCATTTATTGAAAGCTTTTTAGAAGTAGTAATGCTATTTAATAATTTAGCTAATGCTATCATAAAATATATAAATTATTTTGGTTTCTTCTTGTAAAATGTTGTTTATTAGTACAAAACAAAAAATTAACATATAAAGATATTAATTCTATCATATCAACAAAACAAAATATTGATTAATCGATAAATTGAATTTATAATCGATTAAATACATCATTTTTAATAAAAAAAGCCCATTTTTTCAAATGGGCTTTAGAATACTTAAAATATAATTAGTTAACTATTTTTTTGGTAACTACTTGACCGTCATTAGAAGTAATTTGAACTAAAAGAACTTGATTTACTTCACCAACATTCATTCTAGTTTCTGATGCATTTATAGCTCCTTTTTCTAAAAGCAACCTTCCTCTAATGTCGAATATCTTAACTTTACTGATTAAAATATTTCCAGCGTTTATAACAACATCAGTATTGTTTTTATAAATTACTACCGAATTTAATGTTAAACTTGGGATATTAGTTGATAAAGCATTTTGATAAACTAACTCAAATCTATTTATAAAAGTTCCAGCTTCTGATGCAAAATTGTATGCCAAGGTTGTTATGTTATTGTAACTTCCATTATAATTATCTTTAATATAAATTTCTTGAACACCACCAGAAAATAAACCATCAACATGATCAATTGCTATTGAATAATTTCCTGCTGTTGTAACCTTAAAGTTTAATGGAACTATGTCACTAGCTTCAAATGGTATTGCTCTACTTTGAATGGCATACTGATTGTTATTGATATTTGAAGAAAATGCAATTACACCATCATTAAAATACTTTGCATCGAATGGATCTTCAGTTTGAACTGCATCTGTTCTATAATTTACAGCCGTTTGAGAAAATTCTCCAGTTGTAGCAGTCATGTTTAACCAAATTCTATTATTTTCTACGACATTGGTATTTTTAAAGAATTGATTATTATTGTTTGCTCCTCGCATTGTATTATTAAATGAAAGTGCTGTTGCGTTATCTTGAGCTTCTACAATAAAACCTTGTCCAACTTGTAAAATTCCATTTGGGTTAAATACTTGGGATTCATTATTAGAAATAAAAGTTCCAGAGTTCCAAGTGCAATATCCTGGAGATGTTAGAGTACTATTAGTTTTTCTCCAAAAGTATAATGTTCCTGTAATTCTCTCATCGCCAGTTTGTCTATTTGCAGCAACAAAACTTGCCATATCAAGTGTAGATGGATATGGATTACCAATTGCGTTAAAACGTTGTCCAACTCCATTATTAGTTAAAGTTACAGGTACATTTCCATTATTTGGAACTCCTGTAAATTGACCATTCCAAACTGTTGCTGTTGTTGGATGTGTATTTGGCATTCTTATTAAATACCCTTTACCAACTGCAAAATTAGTTGTGGAAGGAGATGGAACTGCAACATAAACATTTGATATTGGTGTAGCATTAGTTTCATAGGTATAAAATCTATTAGTTAAGGTTGCTGGTGAAAAAGCCAATAAATTTTGATTTGCTACCGGAGAAGACCATAACGTATAATCTTGACGTTTTAAAGCCGAACTATTTCTTTTAACAATAATATTTCCTGAGTTTGCAACATTAGTATTTTGCAACAAATTTGCATTATTATTTAACGTGAAAGTACTTCCAGTATTTACGGTAAGTTTTCCATTTAAAGTAACATTATTATTAGATGCAATTACCACGCTAGAATTATTAGAAATTGTTAAAGTACAAGCAACTATACTTCCACCATCTGTAGTCGAATTATAATTTGAAGTAATTACTGCAGTTGAAGTATTTGTTGGCGTTCCATTATCCCAACCTGTAGGTAAACCAACCCAAGTTGTTGTATTTCCTATAGAAATTGTCAGTGTAGTACTTGTTGCACATTGACCAGATGTTGGTGTAAATGTGTACGTTGTTGTTGCAGTATTATCTAATGTTGGATTCCAAGTTCCAGTAATTCCATTAGTAGATGTTGTTGGTAATGCAGATAATGCATCGCCAGAACATATTGGAGCATACGCTGTAAATGTTGGAGTAACATTTGGATTTACTGTTAATTGACCATTAACAATTGTTGTACCGTTCCAAAAACCACCGTTAGACGCTGAATAACCTCCATATAACCAATCGCATGTTCCTTGACGATAACGAAATGTATAATAAAAAGTTCCAGATGTTGGAGGATTAAATGTATATTGATACTCGTCGTTATTACCTACTTGAACATTAAAAGTAGTTGCATTCCATGTTGTCCAAGTACTTGGATCTGTATCTGTAGTATTATAGCCAAACTCAGCTGTAATTCCTGTTCCAGCTCCAGCAGCTTCGGTTACACCAGCTTGATATACTTGACCGTAAGCTGTTAAATTTTCAGTTTGGCAAATTGTTGCGGCTCCAGGAAATTGTAAATTAGCATAAGTAGGAATTGCAATAGTATTTATTGTAAAATTAGCTTCTTGTGGTGCTCCACAATCACCTGTAACTCTAGCATAATAGGTTCCTGGTCCAACAGTAATTGTTGGTGTTGAACCTAAATTAGCACCACTTGCGTTACTTCCAGTCCACCAAGTTAAAACTGCATTAGTTCCTACTACTCCATTTGCAGTAAGAATTGCAGATGCAGTTGCACAAATTGGATTAACAGATGATGTTATTGAAGTAATTCCAACATTAGTTTTTACATTTAAAATTGCAATATCTGATGTTAAAACTGGTCCACAATCTCCCAAAAGTTCTACTGTATAATTTCCAGAATCTGATGGTAAAGTGGAAGAAACTGTTAAGGATGCATTTGTAGCAGAACCAATTGAAATTCCATTTTTATACCATTGATATGCATAGAATGTTGAATTTGCTCCATCTACAGTTAAAGTTATTGAAGTTCCTTCACATACCGTTTGAGAAACTGGTTGAGTTGCAATTGTTGCATTTGGTTTTCTTGTGACTGTTACAACATTAGTTTTGGTACAAGTTCCAATAGTAGCAGTAGCATTGTATACTAATGTTGAAGTTGATTTTGCATAAACAATATTTAATGCAGAACCAGTATAAGACGTTGTAGCTGCAGCATCTGTAAACAAATCTGTTGTTGGTGACCATGTTATTGGAGCATTACTAAAACTTCCTAAAATCATTGTTGGTCTATTTACACTTGTAGTTCCACCAGTATTGATAGTACATGCTGTGCCACCTGAATTAGTAGATGTGCTAACAGCGGTTGGTGTAGAAACACTAACTGTTGAAGTTGTTCCGCCTGGACCAGTGTGACAGATGTTAATTACAACATTTGATATTCCATCCCAAACAAAAGGTGTTGAAAAAGTATGCAAATTAGCTCCAAGAACTGCAGTATAAGAATTTGAAAATACTGTTGTTAAAGTTGGAGTTAAAAATGTACCAGTTAAAACACTTGCATTAGTATTGCCTAATTTTATTTCATAATTAGACATTAAGCCGCTACCAGCAGATGTGGTGTTGAATGTTAATGAAGTTATAGTAGTTGCAGCATTAATTCCAGCAGCATTAAGCTCAGCTTTAGTTATTAAATATTGCATTCTAGCAGTTGTAGTTACAGCTTGTCGATAAGGTGAGTTTCCAGCTACAGAATTACCAGAAGAAACTCCAATATTAAAATTTCCTGATGTTTGTGAGCTTGCAGTTAAAGTTGCAATATCATTTTGACAAACTGAAACACTTGGTGAAATAGTAACATTAGCAGGTGTTGGATTTACAACAACTGTGATTGATTGAGTTGTATTTTCTGTACCCAACACACCAGAAACTGTATAAACAGTGGTAGCAGTTGGACTAGCAACTACTGTACTTCCTGTTGTTGTATTTAAACCTGTTGCTGGAGACCAAGTGTAAGCATAAGCTGATGCACTTGATGCTACAAGTGTAGTTGATGTTCCACTACAAATAATTGCACTTGGTGAAGGAGATATAACAATAGGATTTGGTTTTAACTCAAGTGTTAGATTATCAATAAAAAAGTCAATATCTGCTAAACCATTAGTTGCACCTTCAAATGCTCTAAATGCCAATCTTATTGTTTGTCCGTTGTACGCTGTTAAATCAACATCATCAATTTGACCTAAATTAGAAGGCACATTTGAACTGTTGTAAGTTTTTAAAACTGTCCAATTAGAAGTTCCTGTTGTAGAAACTAATAATTCAACAAAATCATCAGCTTCCCATGCAGTTGTTAATGCTGTCGTTGCTGCAAATTGTGTAGCTCCAACATTGTATTTTACTCTATATAATCCAGAAGCAGGTATCGCAAAAGATGGAGAAATTATCCACTCTGAACCCAAAGCAGTATCAATATTGATTTTAGCTGCGCCAGTTCCAGTTCCTGTAGCGTTCAAATAATCATCGGCAACCCAATCACTAATTGATGCTGCGCCAGTTGTTGCTGGACCAGTACTTAAATCTCCTAAATCTCCTTCGTTCCAACATATAGATGGTAAATAAATAGCAAAATCTGTTAAACTTGGATAAGCAATTATTGCATCACATGCTGTTGTAAAAGTTCCTCCAGATAAAAAGGCACTATCACAAGTTGCATTATTTGCTTTTACTCTATAATAATATTGTGTAGCAGAAGTTAATCCTGATAAATTTTGAGTAGTTGCAGTTAATGTAGCAAACGGTGAACCAGATATTGGTAATGTAAATGCTGCGTCAGTTGTTACTTCTAAAACATAATTAAAAGTATTTGCGCCACCACCAACAATTGATGCAGTCCAAGAAACTGTAGCTGAATTGTTAGTTATTGCAGAATTTACAAATGCTGTTGGAGTTGCTGTACAAGTAATTTGACTAGCATTTACACCTGTAGAATACCAAGGTGCGCCAAAACATAAATTGGTATTGTCTCTAGAAAATATATAATAATAATATTGTGTATTACTTATCAATCCTGTTTGTGCAAGAGTAACTGCTGTTCCATTGGCAACACAATTATAGGAAACTGCTCCAAAAGTATACGCTGTTCCACTTGCATAAGTTGTTCCATTAACTGGAGTTGGTGCGGTTGCATTAGTTGATCTAAAAATTACATAAGCCGTTGGCACTGGCGAAGCAGCTGTAAAATTTAAAGTTAATCCTGTTGCAGAAATTCCTGTGAAAGAAAGTGCAGAAGGATTGTTTGGTATAGTACATGCCGTAACAAATGTTCCAACTGCCGTAAAAGTACTTAAACTTCCACCACAATCTGATTGCACGTAAACTGAATAAGATGTTGCAGCTGATAATCCTGCAATATTTGCAGTTAAAATTCCTGCTCCAACTGTAGCAGTTGATACTAAACCAGTTGCTCCACTTCCAGCTAAGCCAGAAGTTCTTATTTCATAAATATATCCATTTGCTGGAGCCGAAGTTGATGCATTCCAATTAATAGTTGCTGTTGTTGTAGTAATTGCTGTTGTTGCTGTTAATGTTGGAGGCAAACAATTTGGTGTTGCCTTAATGGCAACTGCATCCATAGAACAATTATTTCCAAAAGTTGAATGAAATTTAAATCCTACATAAATTGTAGCTTGATTTCCTGCACCAACTGGTAAAGTAATTGTTTTTTTATTCCAACCTGTTAAAGTTGCATTATATCTTTGAACGAAAGCTCCACTATCAATCCAAGTAATTCCATCTAAAGAATATTGAACTTGAACACCTTCCGTTAATAAAGTACTAGAACCTGCGTCATGCATCCATTGAAATTCAACATCTACACTACTTGCTCCGGTTGATGTAATTGGTGGAGACACTAAACGAGTTTCATTTCCAGAAGCAATACTAAAAGAATTCCAATAAACATATCTTGTTCCTTCTTGAGGCGTTGTTGTTGGATTTGTTGATGATGCTTGAAAAGTAATATTTGATGTTCCAACTACAGTTTGTTGTGACCAACAAGTTGGAAAAACTGCCGTTCCTGAAGTATTAAAACCTTCTGAAACTGGTAAAGTAAAATTAGCACATAAAGTGGTAAAATTTCCATTTAAATAAGTACTATCACAAAAACCATTATTAGCTTTAACTCTATAATAATAAGTTGTAGAAGTAGTAAGTCCAGATAAATTATTAGTAACTGCTGTTCCTAAAGCGAATGGTGAACCAGCAATTGGCAAAGTATAAGCCGCATCTGTTGTAACTTCTAATGTGTAATTAATAGTTGCTGCGCTTCCTCCAACAATTGAAGCCGTCCAAGAAACTGTTGCACTTGTTGCGGTTATTGCTGAATTAACAAAAGCAGTTGCAGCAGCAGGACAAGTTGTTAAAACACTTGTTAATGGTGAAGTTGATAAATATTTTGGTCCACCAGAACAAGAACCACTGTTAAAAGAAAATATTGTAATTGTGTAAGCAGTATTAGAAGTTAATGCTGTTGGAGCAAAACTTGTTGCGTTACTTGATTGAATTACTGTTCCATTACCAATTACTGTTGCGGCAGGATAATTTGTACCATCTACTAAAGTTCCAGAAAATGCTCCTGAACTTCTAATTATTAAATATCCTGATGGTGTTCCTGTTGCTGCGGTAAATGTTCCTGCTATTGTAGTAGCAGTATTTGTTCCTGCAACAAAAGCTGTTGGTTGATTACTTGGTGTAGTACAAACGACAATTGATGTTACAAAATTTCCTGCATCGGCACCAATATCTGTTGGTGTTAAGCCAGAACGCGTTTGACCATCATAGTCTAAAGTTACTCCTAAATCTGTACCAGAACCTTCAATTGGAGTTGGATTTGTTGGATGAATATGTAAATCTGGAGTTGTATTCGTTGGATCTACAAACTGAGGATTTTCATTAAAACTGTTAGCGTCTTGTCCTACAGCTGTTTGCCAAGCACTTAAACTTGCTACATCTAATCCGTTAAAAAAACCAAATACATTTCCTGTTCCGTTTCCAAAATAAACATTATTGTTAATTGTTAATCCAGCTGGATTGATTGTAGCTCCTCCTACTTTAACATTATAATGTTTAGAAGTTGAACCACTATTACTTCTGTTATTAACAAAAATATTATTTCTAAAACTTCTTGTATTTGTGGTTTGTGTTCCATTAAAAGCGTAAGAAGCACCAGTTCCAGAAGTTGGTGAACCGCCAATAAAAATGCTATTATTAAAAATAGAATTTGTACCTAATGCTTCATTTATCCCACTAATAATTGGTGATGTGATTAAATTATTACCTAATGAAATCATATTATTAGTATACTGAGTTGTACCACCAGCAATTTTAATTCCATTTATTTCTGCTGTTGCACTAGATGTAGCAGAAGTTAAATTATAAATAATATTTCTAGAAACAACATTTGCAGTTCCTCCATTAAATTGAATTCCAGTTACTGTTGTAGCAAGAGTTGTATTGGAATTATTTAAATTAAATATAGTATTTTGAGATAATGTATTATTTGCAGTACCAAAACATCCAATTCCAATAACAGATGCAGAAATTGTAGTTCCTGTACCATTATTGTTAGTTAAATTTCTAACTGTATTTGAAGCAAAAGACATTGGCGCATTTGCAGATTGCATTCCAATTACTTGAGATGCCGCACCAGTAGAATTTAATGCTATTGAATTTGCAATTGTACCTCCAACTATATTGTTGTTTGCTGTCCAAGTTACACCAGTTCCTGTATTTGCTCTTAATCCATAAATTATTTGAGTTCCAGAAGCTGCTGCATTTGTAACTGAAATTCCTCCTATTTGATTTCCGTTAGAAGTCCAAACATTTGAAGTAAAATTATAGATGCCATAAGTATCTGTTGCTGTTATCGAATTAGTTGAAAAAACTAATGAACTTGTTGCAGATTGACTACCTATTACATTATTATTTGTAGAAACTAGTCCTTCATTAATTAATATTGCAGTAAAAGGTGAACTTGTACCTGTTCCTGAAGAAGTTACACCTGTTAAACTAATATTTGCAATTGTATTATTTGAAATATCAGAATTTGTTCCTAAAATTATTCCAGTAAAACGAATTGCTCTAAAACTACCTGTACTTCCTGTCATTGTGTACGTTCCAGTTCCTAAATTATTTGCAAAACCAATTGTGTTGCCAGTGATTGTAAATCCTTGTGCTCCAGAAGTTACTGTAACGTTTTGTATATTAATTGCATTGTGCTCAGCGCCAGTAGTCCAAGTACGAGTAGCAGATTGATAAAATTTATTATTTGTAATTGACCACGTATTACAACCTCCAGCTGTATAAATTCCTGAACTTGCTACAGCAGCACCAAAATAGTCGAAAATATTATTATTGGAAATTATGTTTCCGCTATTTCCAATTGCTGTAGTTGTTGTAGAACCATTACCATGAATTGCTTTAGTAGGTAAATTTACTCCAGCTGGTCCAATATTATTATTTGAAATTATATTATTGTCATTACCGTTTGCAGTATTTGCATCAGTTGAAAAGAATATTGTTCCACCATTTGTTCCAGCTGCCATTGTTGATGAACCTAATATAGAACAATTTGTGATTGTATTATTGGTTGCTCCACCTATAAATCTAATTGTAGATGTTCCAGAAACTGCCGATGTACTTAAATTTGAAATAGTTAAAGAGTTTCCACCACTATTTAATCCATTAAAAGTTACATTATCTGCACCTGAAAAATCTATTAACTGTAAAGGCGCAACTCCTGTGGTTGTTCCGCTAATAGTTCTTGCTCCTTGTGGATTTAATAAAATAGAAGTCCAGTTTGCAGAAGCGCTTAATGAATTGGTACCTAACTCTGCTGAACTGTCGCCAGTTTGCAAAATGGTTACAGAACCAGTTCCTGCAACTGCAGTGTTTAATGCTGCAAAAGCTCCAGCTGCATTTGTTAAACTTGCATATCCAATTCCTGCAGCAAAAGTTCCTGCCGGACTTGTTACAATAAAATTACCTACTGCTGGTGTCCAAGAATAATTAGCTCCAGTATTATTATTAGAATTTAATGTACTTAAATCGTGAATTTCTTGAGATGAAAATGATGTAACTTCTGCATCAATAGCTGCTTTAGATTTATTACTTGTATAAATGTAAAAACTTACCGCAGCATTTTGCCAAGGAATAGTTGCGTTCCATGCTGTACCAGAACCAGTTGCTAAAACTATTGTAGAAGTTGCAAATCCATTTGTAGAATATCTAACATAAATATTTTCACTAGCATTTGGCGTTGCAGAAGTTGTTATTCCAACTATTCTTGAACCAAAAGAACCAGCGGTTTGCGCTACAGAATTTACAATAATAGGATTGAAACTAGTTTCCAATACACTCATCCTTTGACTTGTGTATGAAGTACCTTTTATTATATTGTAAGTGTAAAAATAATTTGCAATTGTAGCTGGTAACCTACCATTTGTATTGTATCCAGCCGCAACCCAGTTACCTGATGCTGTTGTGGTATTTGGAGCAATTGTAGTGTTATAACTTGCTAAGGTTTGAACTCCAGCACCAACAGATGTTCCCCAAACGTTATTATATCCATCTGAATTAAATTGCCAATTTCTAGTTCCAGAAGTAG
This sequence comes from Flavobacterium sp., assembly GCA_043768185.1. Lineage (GTDB taxonomy): Bacteria > Bacteroidota > Bacteroidia > Flavobacteriales > Flavobacteriaceae > Flavobacterium. The sequence continues at coordinate 2,091 of JAYVKR010000282.1, read as the reverse complement.
TTCCAGAAGCATTTTCTTGAAAACGAGCTTGAAAAACTCCACCTTTTAAAGTTGTTGTTGTGTTAAAATATGTACCACTAACATCTTGATTCAACGACATTGTTCCAGGTTGCGCAAAAGCAAATTGAACATTTAAAATAGCTAATAGTAAAATTACTAATGTTGCTGTTCTATTTATTATTTTTTTACTTTTAATAACAAAATTAATCTGAGTAAAGTTCTTCATATACTTTTATGAATTTATAATTGATTTTTGAAAGAAAACTATAAATTTTTGAAAATTTTATAGCCAGTAAAAATACTTTTTATTATTTAATATGCAACATTTTTTTGCGTAGTTTAATTATTACAGAAAATATACACGACTGATTTTCAAGTTTTATAAAACAAAAAACTCCTCAATTTCTTGAGGAGTTTAAAATAATAAAATAAATTTTATGCTTGTCCTGTAGGACCAAAATTTAATGGAATATGTGGTTGCTCTGAATCTTTAATTTCACCATGAGCAGATTCGAATCGACTAATGTTTTCAGCAATTGCTTTTAATAATCTTTTAGCGTGCTGTGGGGTTAAAATAATTCTAGATTTTACTTTAGATTTAGGTACTCCAGGCATTATTGTTACAAAATCTAACACAAATTCTGATGGTGAATGATTTATAATTGCTAAGTTAGAATAAATTCCTTCAGCAGTTTTTTCATCCAATTCAATGTTAATTTGACCTTGTTGTAGATTGTTATCGCTCATAATTAGTAAATATATTCTTCTTTATTAGCCATCATTTCATTATAATCGTCTTTAGAACCAACTATAATTTCATCATAATCTCTCATACCTGTTCCTGCTGGAATTCTATGTCCAACAATAACATTTTCTTTCAATCCTTCTAAGTAATCTACTTTACCTGCAACAGCAGCTTCGTTTAATACTTTAGTAGTTTCTTGGAACGATGCCGCAGAAATGAACGATTTAGTTTGTAATGAAGCTCTAGTAATACCTTGTAAAACTGGAGTTGCAGTAGCTGTAATTACATCACGAGCCACAACTAAATTTTTATCATTTCGTTTTAACAACGAATTTTCATCTCTTAACTCACGTGGAGAAACTATTTGACCTGCTTTTAAATTATCAGAATCACCTGCATCTTCAACCACTTTCATTCCGTACAATTTATCATTTTCTACGATGAAATCGCTTGTATGACATAACTGCTCTTCTAAGAATAAAGTATCTCCTGGATCTTCAATTCTAACTTTACGCATCATTTGACGAATTACTACTTCAAAGTGTTTGTCATTAATTTTTACACCTTGAAGACGGTATACTTCTTGAATTTCATTAACCAAATACTGTTGAACGGCAGATGGACCTTGAATTCTTAAAATATCGTCTGGAGTAATTGCACCATCAGATAACGGAACACCAGCTCTAACAAAGTCATTTTCTTGTACAAGAATTTGAGCAGAAAGTTTCACTAGGTATTTCTTGATTTCACCAAATTTAGATTCGATGATAATTTCGCGATTACCTCTTTTTATTTTTCCAAAAGTTACAACACCATCAATTTCTGAAACCACAGCAGGATTAGAAGGATTACGTGCTTCTAAAAGCTCTGTAATTCTTGGTAAACCTCCAGTAATATCACCAGATTTAGAAGAACGACGAGGAATTTTTACAAGAATTTTTCCTGCTTTAATTTTCTCTCCATCTTCTACCATAAGGTGTGCACCAACTGGTAAATTATAAGAACGAATTAACTCGCCATCTTTACCATAAACTAATAAAGTTGGAATTAATTTTTTATTTCTACCTTCGGATATTACTTTTTCTTGGAAACCTGTTTGCTCATCAATTTCAACCATAAATGATTGACCTTGCTCTAAATCTTCGTAAGCAATTTTTCCTGTAAATTCTGAAACGATTACACCATTATATGGATCCCATTTACAGATAACTGCATTTTTCTCTAAAACGTCTCCATCTTTTACAAAAATACTTGATCCGTATGGAATATTATTAGTACTTAAAAGGATACCTGTTTTAATATCGATAAGTTTCAATTCTGTTGAACGAGAAACTACAATATCTACA
>JAYVKR010000281.1:0-8286 GCA_043768185.1 Flavobacterium sp. | reverse complement strand
AATGTCAATTGCAAAAATCAATGTCAATTGCAAAAATCAATGTCAATTGCAAAAATCAATGTCAATTGCAAAAATCAATGTCAATTGCAAAAATTCAATTTTGGTTAAAATTGAAATTTTATTTTTTTACATTTTGAAAATTATTAATAAAACTAATTTTTGAAATTGATATTGTAATTGATTTTTGAAATTGATTTTTGAAATTGATATTGTAATTGATATTTGAAATTGATATTGTAATTGATTTTTGAAAAGTTTACATTTGTAAAAAAATAATTATGATTGTTTGGATAATTTTTGTTGCTGCAATTTTGGTTTTCTTGGCTTTAGATTTAGGAGTTTTTAATAAAACACCACACATAATTACCTCTAAAGAAGCTGGAAAATGGACTGCAATTTGGGTTGTAATGTCGGTGGCGTTTTCTGGAGTTATTTATTGGTTATACTTAAATAAATATATAGAAAATCCAACAGGAATAAAACCTAATGTTGCGTCGATTAAATACATAACAGGTTATTTGATAGAATTATCGTTAAGTATTGATAACATTTTTATTATTGCAATTATATTTTCATCATTTAAAATTCCGCAAAAATACCAACACAGAGTTTTGTTTTGGGGAATTCTTGGTGCTATAGTTTTTCGTGGTCTTATGATATTTTTTGGAGTAATTTTAATAAATAAAGTAAGTTGGATGACTTATATTTTTGGCGGATTTTTACTTTTTACAGCTGCCAAAATGTTATTTACCAAAGATGAAGACGATTTTAAACCAAAAGATTCTTTTATTTATAAAATTCTTGGAAAATTTATTCCAATTTCTACTCATATAAATGGAGAGCATTTTTTTATAAAAGAAAACAATAAAAATCATGCAACGCCATTATTTGTAGCGTTAATTGTTATTGAAGTTATGGATGTATTGTTTGCTCTAGACAGTGTTCCAGCAATTTTAGCAATAACTTCTGATCCGTTTTTGGTTTTTAGTTCTAATATTTTTGCTATTCTTGGACTTAGATCTATGTACTTTTTCTTAGCAAATATGTTGGCAAAATTTAGTTATCTTGAATATAGTTTAATTGCAATTTTAACTTTTGTTGGATTAAAAATGCTAATTCCACATGATTGGATTGAAATTCCGGAATGGGTTTCACTAGCATTTATTGCACTTTCTTTACTTATTGGAATTATAGTTTCGTTACAAAAAAGTAAAAAAGATGAAGAAAATAAGCCAGCAAGAGATGAGGAATAAAAAAAAGCCGTCAAAATTAATTGACGGCTAATTTTAAAACTTTTTTTAAAATTAATTTAAAACTTTTACATTGGTATCATTAATATTGTATGCTTTTATAACAGCATTATAATCTGAATAATCTACATTTTTAGAATTTTTACCTGAGAAAAATCCTGGTACAATTACTATTCTAAAAGTTTCATTATTAATATAACTTGGAGTCAAAGCTAGATTATAAGTTCCACCAGCATAGATTGTAAAATCTTGTTTACTAAAATCAAAATCATAATCTAATTCTCCTTCTGGTAAATATAATGTTCTCGGAATTTGTTGCCAAATTGGTGTGTTAGAGTTAATTGTTCCTGACAATCTGTAAATTAAAATAACATCCGAAGCAAAAATTTGAGGATTAAGTGTTTGATAAATAGTATATCCATCTGTAGGATTATAACCAAAATTTACATTTTTTAATTCAAAAACTTCACTAATAGTGTCGTTATCTTGAACAACTCTGTCTTCATTTACTGTACAACTGTTTAGCGTTATCATCCCGATAAAAGCTAAAACTAAGGTAATTTTTGTTTTCATACTATTATTATTTTTGGGTTTTTATTATTTATCAATTTCATTTTTTACTTTAATTATATTATACTTTTCAATTGTTGTGCCAAACTTTTTATTTAACAAAAAATTGTAATTTTACAAAATGAAAAAACAACCAAAACTTTTTATGGCAATGATTGGTTGCCGACCAAAAGGACGCTTTACAGAACAACACGATATATTTTTTGGAATAGGTAACTCATTGAAAGAGTTGATTCCAGATATGAAAAACTTTTGGCCAGAAGCTAAAGGAAATTTTCATATTGATGTGTGGAGAGAAATTACATGCGTTGATAATTATACAATTGAAATTGTTTCTAAAAACGAGAAAATAGAAAATGAAAATAATTTATTTTTTATAAATCTTGGTGGATATAAAGAAAATGAATTTGATGAGTTTCATTATAAGATTGTTACTGTTGCAAAAACATTATCTGAAGCTACAAAGAAAAGTAAAGAAACTACTTTTTTTAAACATTGCGGATTTAAAGGTGCAACTTCTCATATTGACGATAAATTTGGAATTGATATTGATGATGTTTTTAATATAAAAGAAATTTTATCTGCAACATTTACTGATAATTATACTTTAAATATCACAAAATCTGAAACAGATCTTATGGAAGATGAATTGTATATTGGTTATTTAAAACTAGATAAAATTATTTAAAATGGGAAGAAATAACGAAAGAAACATTAAAAAGCACAACGATAAATTGCATAAAGAACAAGATAAAGCGAAAGCTAAAAAGATACTAAGAGAAGAAAAACTAAAAGAGATTTTAAAGAAATTTAACGATAATAAATAATTTTAAGTAACTTTGAGATAATTGGGAAGAGCATTTTATAGACAATTTTAAAACAATAAAATCATGACTACTTGCTATTGTGGAAATCACTTATCGTTTCAAGAATGTTGCGAACCTTACTTAAAAGGACTAAAAAAAACCTGCAACTGCCGAAGTATTAATGCGATCTAGATACAGCGCTTATGCAACTATTGACGTAAATTATTTAATTACAACTACCCATTTGTCAACAAGAAAAAAGCATTCTAAAAAAGAGCTTCTTCATTTTGCCTCTACCAACAATTGGACAAAATTAGAAATCATCGAAACAACAGAAAATACTGTTACTTTTAAAGCTTATTATCTAGACAATCATAAATTACCACAAACCCATTTTGAAAAATCTACTTTTATTTTAGAAGATGGAAATTGGTTTTATGTTGATGGACACTATTATTGATTTTATATTTTAATCTTTAGACAACGAAACCACATTAATTCTAGCAATTAATCTATCGACTATATTTGATTTTAAAGAATTAAAGTTTTTTTATTTTAATTATATGTTTTTCAGAAACATAAGTAATTATATGACATCTTGCTTGTGAAAATTTGCCATCGCTTTTTTTAACTAACTTTTCATCGAGAATTTGAAATGTGAACGTATCAATTTTTTGTTAATGAGTTAACATTACACAAATATAAATTCCATCTTGTTCATAAACATCACTATTATAAATTATAATTGCTGGATGTGATTTTGACAATTCTGAATATGGTAATTCAAAAAAAACTTCTATTATGTCGCCTCTATAATGTGGCATTAATTCACTAATAAATTTGCAATTTGCAAATGATTTAATTTAGTAACACCTTCTAGAATTTGATTATCCATTTTTAATGGTTCAGCATCAGCATAAACAATTTTATGAAGCATACTTTCTAGTTTGTATAAAACTGCAAGCATGTATTTAGATTTTTCTTCTAACTTTTTATCTTCTAAATAGTTATCTTTTTGCATTGATTCGTCCAATTTATCAAGCTTTTTGATAACCTTTTGCATATCAACAAGTAACTTAGTTGCTGTAGCTTTATCTAATTTATTGGTATGAGCATAAAATCCTTCAGTAGCAATAATTAATCTATCAATATCATCGTTTAATTTAACAACAACACGATTTAAAAGAAAACCAAAAAACCGCGCAACAAAACTTGCCTGTTTTGTTTCTCTAACAACAGGATTTGCAAAGTATTCTATGTTTAACGCAATTTGCATTTACTTTTAATTTTTACAAATTTAAGGATTATTTTTGGGATACAGTAATATCATATTTTTCTAAATAAATATATTTCAAATAATTTATCTATTCAAAACTCAAATTATCTAATATAAAAATTCAAATATATTTATTTAAAAATTCTAATAATGAATTGGCATAATGATTATCCAAATCCCAAGAATTTGAAAGATAATTTCTATTATTCTCTTTTGGTTCTAAATTTTGAAAATCTAGATAAGAATAAATTTGAGTTTTTAAACTTGGAACATTATAAGTTGAATTTTTATTTAAAAGACAATCATTAAATGGCTTAAAACATTCAAATATTCCTTGATGTTCAGGAACAGTTAAATTTAAAAGTAGAGTTTCTAAATCTCCACTTTCCTTATCATTTGGAAAAAGAAATAAATTAAACTCAATATTTAAATTTTGTTTTTGGTTTTCTAATTCAACTACTCTTTCAGAAAAATTACTATCCGCATCAAATAGTAAAAGATTTATACCTTCTTGGTCTGTGTTTTTAATAAACTCATTTTTAGACAAGTGAATTTTATCTTTACCTTCTACATCAATAAAAAATACTTCTTTTAGTTTATCTTTTCCAAAGTGAAACAATATAAAATCTTCAATAAATCGCTTATCAGCTTTTCCTTCAACAAAAATAGTTACAGCCATTATCTCAACTCATTTTCTTGCTCAATAGCAAATTCAAACTCATCAAAATTATAAGTGTATGCTTTTATGTCGCCTTTGGGAAGTTTTTTCAAACTAAAACATTTAGTTTCAATTTGATAATTTTTAAAATCTACTTCATCTAAAACTTCTTTAAATGCTTTTAAAAATTCGTTATTGTGAGTTGTAATGAATAATTGAACATTGTTTTCATAAGCCGTTGAGATAATAACTTTTATAAATTGTTTGAAGTTATTATAATGAATACCAGTATCAATTTCGTCAATGCAAAGATACTTGTATTTAGAGACTGTTATTTCCATTATAACTCTAAAAAGTCTGACAGTTCCATCTCCAAATAAAGGTAATAATAGAAGAGAATCATTATCTTCTAACCAAACTCCAATTATAGGATTATTACCAATTAATCCATAGGTTAACTCAATATCAATTATGCTTGGAATAAAAGATTTCAAATGATTAATCAATAATTTCTTCTTTTCTTTACTTTCTGTAAAATTTTCGATGTAAAATTGAGCTAAATCAATATCATAGTATGCAGCTGAATACATATATGGAACAAAATCATTAAAACTTTCATAATTTTGTGATTTATCGAATTTCCTATATTGCACTGATTCTTTGGTAGTTATTTTTAAAATTTCTTTATCAATAACTATACTATTAAAATAAGAAGACAATGAGTTTCTAGTTTCTGCATCTAATATTTCTGTTTTAACAGATTCATATTTTGCTTGAAACTCATTTTTATCAAAAAAAAATTGCTTAATAAAGATAAATTCATCCTTCTTGTATCTATTAAGAAAAAGACCAAATGGATTAAAATTGTTTAGCAATGATAAATTATTTTCAGGAACCAACTTTTTAAATTCCAATACTCCTTGTAAATTTGATAATGTTTGGGTTGCATTCTCATCAAATAATAAAGCCTCAAGAAAACTAGTCTTCCCAACATTATTATCACCAAGAATAATATTTATTTTTGAAAATCCTTCTACAGAAAGATAATCAAAACATTTAAAGTTTTCAATCGTAATATTTTTTATGTGCTTCACATTTTCCATAAAAACAAAACTAAACAAATTAAATTATTATTCAATAAATATACATTTATAAATGTATAAATAAATCTTTATGTTTTTTTACATATTCCTACGATATTGCCCACCAACCTCAAACAATCCAGCAGTAATCTGACCTAAAGTACAATATTTCGTAGCATCCATTAACAGTTCAAACATATTTTCGTTTTTAATAGCTGCATTTTGTAATAATTCTATCTGCTCTTTTACTTTTTCTGCGTTGGCATTGTGCAAGTTTTCTAGCGTTTTTATTTGAAATTGCTTTTCTTCTTCTGTTGCTCTAATAACTTCTGCTGGTAAAACTGTTGGCGAACCTTTACTACTCAAAAACGTATTTACGCCAATTATTGGAAATTCTCCTGTGTGTTTTAAGGTTTCATAATACAAACTTTCTTCTTGAATTTTGCTTCGTTGGTACATAGTTTCCATTGCGCCAAGAACTCCGCCACGTTCTGTAATTCTATCAAATTCTAATAAAACTGCTTCTTCAACTAAATCGGTTAATTCTTCAATTATAAACGAACCTTGAATTGGATTTTCGTTTTTAGCCAATCCTAATTCTTTATTTATAATTAATTGAATTGCCATTGCTCTTCGCACTGATTCTTCTGTTGGTGTTGTAATTGCTTCATCGTAAGCATTGGTATGCAACGAGTTACAGTTGTCATATATTGCATAAAGTGCTTGCAAAGTAGTTCGAATATCGTTAAAATCTATTTCTTGTGCGTGAAGTGAACGTCCAGAGGTTTGAATATGGTATTTCAACATTTGTGCTCTGTCATTAGCACCATATTTATTTTTCATGGCTTTTGCCCAAATTTTTCTGGCAACACGACCAATAACTGCATATTCTGGATCAATTCCGTTAGAGAAAAAGAATGATAAATTTGGCCCAAAATAGTTAATATTCATTCCACGACTTAAATAATATTCTACATAAGTAAATCCGTTAGAAAGTGTAAATGCCAATTGTGTTATAGGATTTGCTCCAGCTTCGGCAATGTGGTAACCAGAAATTGATACCGAATAAAAATTTCTAACATTTTGAGTTATAAAATATTCTTGCACATCGCCCATTAATCTGAGTGCAAATTCTGTAGAAAATATACAGGTATTTTGCGCTTGATCTTCTTTTAAAATATCGGCTTGAACTGTTCCACGAACTTGAGTTAACGTCTTTACTTTTATATCATTATAAATTTCTTTAGACAAAACTTCATCGCCAGTTACACCAAGCAATAGCAATCCTAAACCATTATTTCCTTCTGGTAAATCGCCATTATATTTTGGTCTGGCAACTCCTTTTTTCTTATAAATTTCGTTTATTCTTTCTTCAATTTCAACTTCAAGATTATTATCTTTAATGTACTTTTCACAATTTTGATCAATTGCAGCGTTCATAAAAAATCCAAGTAACATTGGCGCTGGACCATTTATTGTCATAGAAACTGATGTCATTGCGTGACTTAAATCGAAACCAGAATATAATTTTTTGGCATCGTCTAGACAGCAAATTGATACTCCAGCATTTCCAATTTTTCCATAAATATCTGGACGTAAATCTGGATCATTTCCATACAAAGTTACACTGTCAAATGCTGTAGAAAGTCGTTTTGCAGGCAAACCAGCACTTACATAATGAAAACGTTTGTTGGTTCGTTCTGGTCCACCTTCGCCAGCAAACATTCTGCTTGGATCTTCGCCTTCTCTTTTAAAAGGATATAATCCAGAGGCAAATGGAAATTCGCCAGGCACATTTTCTTGTAAATTCCATTTTAAAATATCGCCCCAAGCTTTGTATTTGGGAAGTGATACTTTTGGAATTTGAGAATGCGAAAGTGATTCGGTATGCGTTGCAATTTTAATTTCCTTATCGCGAACTTTAAAACTGTAAAACGGATTTTTATATTTATTAATTTTTTCATCCCAGTTTAAAATTATTTCCCAATTGTATGGATCGAGATTCATTTTTACTCGGTCGAATTCTGCTATTAGAAGTTTTATAAAATTATTATTATTATTTGATGTTCCTTCGACTGCGCTCAGGATGACAGAATTTTTATCTATTACAGAATTACTTTCAATGACAGAATTATTATCAATTCCAGCTTTATTAATTAAAGGAACTTTATTAGAAACTGATTCGATAGTTTTAAAAATTCCGTATAATTTTTGAGCAACCTCAACTTGAGAAAGCGCTGTTGCATCATATTTTCTATTGTTTTCTGCAATTTCAGATAGATAACGTGTTCTGTGTGGCGGAATTACAAATATTTTTTCACTCATTTCACGAGTGATTTTAAAAGTAGATTTTAAATTAGAATTGGTTTTTTGTTCCACCACTTTATCCATCAACTTTTTATACAATTGATTCATTCCAGGATCGTTAAACTGCGAAGCAATTGTTCCTACAACTGGCATGGTATCTAAATCTGAATCCCAAAGATTATGATTTCTTTGATATTGTTTTTTAACATCGCGCAAAGCGTCAAGCGCACCACGTTTGTCAAATTTATTTACAGCTACAATATCGGCAAAATCTAACATATCAATTTTTTCCAATTGCGTTGCAGCACCAAATTCTGGCGTCATTACATATAAAGAA
>JAYVKR010000280.1:0-18887 GCA_043768185.1 Flavobacterium sp. | reverse complement strand
ACAAATTCACCTAAATTAAATGGTGGTAAAGTTGCATTAGAATCTCCAGAATGTATGCCGCAAGGTTCAATATGTTCCATTATTCCAATAATATAAACATTTTCGCCATCGCAAATCGCATCGGCTTCGGCTTCAATTGCTCCATCAAGATAATGATCTAACAGCAATTTATTTCCTGGAATATTTTTTAATAAATCAATAACGTGTTCTTCTAGTTCTTGCTTGTTGATTACGATTTTCATTCCTTGTCCACCCAAAACATAAGATGGACGAACCAATAATGGAAAATCTAAAACATCTGCCAAAGCACTTGCTTGATCTGCATTTTCGGCAATTCCAAATTGTGGAAACGGAATTTTAAGTTCACTCAATAATTCTGAAAATCGTCCTCTATCTTCGGCTAAATCTAAAGCATCAAATGAAGTTCCTAGAATTTTTATTCCGTATTTAGATAATTTTTCTGCCAATTTTAAAGCGGTTTGTCCGCCAAGTTGCACAATCACACCTTCTGGTTTTTCGTGACGAATAATATCATAAATATGTTCCCAAAAAACAGGTTCAAAATACAATTTATCGGCTGTATCAAAATCGGTAGAAACCGTTTCTGGATTGCAATTTATCATTATTGTTTCGTAACCACATTCTTTGGCAGCCAAAACGCCATGAACGCAAGAATAATCAAATTCTATTCCTTGTCCAATTCTATTTGGACCAGATCCAAGAACAACAACTTTCTTTTTTTCGGTTACTATACTTTCGTTATGAACATATTTTTCTCCTGTTTTAGTTTGAATTTCTGCTTCAAAAGTAGAGTAATAATAAGGTGTTAATGCTTTAAATTCGGCAGCGCAAGTATCAACCAGTTTATAAACTCTTTTAACATTCAAATCATCGCGTAATTTATAAACTTGACTTTCTAAACAACCCATCATGTGAGCAATTTGTCTGTCGGCAAACCCTTTTTGCTTCGATTCTAATAATAATTCTTTAGGAAGATTGGTTACATTATATTTAGAAATTTCTTTTTCTAAGGTATATAATTCTTCATATTGCTTAAGAAACCACATATCAATTTTAGTGATTTCGTGAATTCTAGACAATGGAATTCCCATTGCAATGGCATCATAAATCACAAAAACTCTGTCCCAACTTGCGTAGGTTAATTTCTCAATAATTTGTTCGTAGTTTTTGTATCCTTTTCCGTCTGCACCAAGTCCGTTTCGTTTAATTTCTAATGATTGAGTGGCTTTGTGAAGTGCTTCTTGAAAGGAACGTCCAATTCCCATAACTTCTCCAACAGATTTCATTTGAAGACCTAAAGTTCTATCTGCACCTTCAAATTTATCGAAATTCCATCTTGGTATTTTTACAATTACATAATCTAAAGTAGGTTCAAAAAGTGCCGATGTAGATTTTGTAATTTGATTTTGTAACTCATCAAGATTATAACCTAAAGCCAATTTTGATGCAATTTTTGCAATAGGATAACCAGTCGCTTTTGACGCCAAAGCTGATGAACGTGAAACTCTTGGATTAATTTCTATGGCAACAATATCTTCTTTTTCATCTGGAGAAACTGCGAATTGCACATTGCAACCACCAGCAAAATTTCCTATAGAACGCATCATCAAAATGGCATAATCTCGCATTCTTTGAAAAGTCGTGTCCGATAAAGTCATTGCTGGCGCAACGGTAATGGAATCTCCGGTATGAATTCCCATTGGATCCATATTTTCTATGGAACATATAATTACTACATTATCGTTTTTATCTCTTAATAATTCTAATTCATATTCTTTCCAACCCATTAATGCTTTGTCAATCAAAACTTCATGAATAGGTGACATTTCTAAACCATAAGTTAATTTTTCGGCAAAATCTTCTTTTTTGTAAACGATTGCTGCTCCAGTTCCGCCAAGTGTAAACGATGGACGAATTACCAATGGAAAACCAAATTCTTGTGCAATTTCTTTTCCACGAAGCATAGATGTACAAATTTCTGCTGGTGCAGAAGGCACATTTATTTTTTTTAATAATTGTTTAAATTGTTCTCTGTCTTCGGTAATGTTGATGGCGTTTACATCTACACCAATCATTTTTACATTAAAATCTTTCCAAATTCCTTTTTCGTCAGCTTCTAAACAAAGATTTAAGGCAGTTTGTCCACCCATTGTTGGCAAAACAGAATCTATTTGTGGATGTTCTTTAAGTATTTGAATAATAGATTTTGTAGTTAATGGCAAGAGATAAATATGATCTGCCATTGATGGATCGGTCATTATTGTTGCTGGATTAGAATTGATTAAAATTACTTCTATTCCTTCTTCTCGAATGGATCTTGCCGATTGTGAACCTGCATAATCAAATTCGCAAGCTTGACCTATTACAATTGGACCTGAACCTATTATTAAAACCGATTTTATTGAAATGTCTTTTGGCATTGTGTAGTTAGTTGTTTAATCTGTTCGCAATTGCGAATTAGATTCTGTTATTATTGTTGTAGTTGTGTTGATTTTATAATTTAATACAGAAATTTAAAATTAATAAAATTTACTTAGACTGATTTATCATCATTATTAGTTGAAACGATTTTTGATAAAATATCTAATATAGTATGAAAATTAGGATTGTCTTTTTTTAATATAAAAGATACTGGATATTCATTCTGTTCGGCATCAGTTACAATATCATCAAATTTAATAAAAGTAGTATCATTAAATTCTTCAAACCAATGGTCGAATTTTCTTTTTCTTATATATTGTTTTCCATCTGATGAATCACAAATATAAACTGTAACAGATTTATTATGAAGACTATAAAAATCTTTGAAAATTTTATTAATTGTTGGTCCAATTAATTTATCTAATGTTAATGCTACATTTACTGGTTTATATAAAACTTCGATAACAAATTCAAAAACTAACTCATTTATAATGTCATCAATTTCAATTAAATAACTAGAAGGTTTAAATTTTATTTCATAAATAACATCAGATTGAGTTACAATTGAATAACTATTATTTAACCCTCCAATGAACTCAAAACTATACTCCATACCTAAGCTTGTTTTTAGCTCTTAATCGTGCTATTGAATCTTGAAATTCTTTAGTTTTAAAGTCTTTATGACACTCTTCGATAAGTTCTTTTTGACTCTTAATCAAGTACTTTACTAGCTTATCATTCTGTCTACGAGTAAATATTGAAATGTTCATAAAATAAATATTTTTACAAAGTTACAAATTTTTTCAATTTGAAAATTCAAATCGTAATTCCTATATTATGTGCTAATTAGTATTTAAATAAAAATTATAAATTATATAAAAAAAGCCGCTACTAAAAAATAGTAACGGCTTTATATTGATTAATTGCTAATCACTATTTTTTATGTCTTGGTTCGCAAGAAACAGTTAACTTATGTCTTCCTTTCGCTCTTCTACGCGCAAGTACTTTTCTTCCATTTGGAGTTTCCATTCTGTCCATAAAACCGTGTTTATTTCTTCTTTTTCTTTTCGATGGTTGGAACGTTCTTTTGCTCATTGCGTTGAATCTTTAAAATGTGATGATAATAATGTTTGTGAAGTTTAAAAAATTGACCTTTTTAAACCGAGTGCAAATATACAAACCTTTTTTTTTCTGGCAAGTAGTTTTATAAAAAATATTTTGAAAAACTTTCATACCTTTGTAACTTAAATATTTTAATTATGTTTCATAGAAATTTCAAACTTGTTATTGCAGGTTTAATTATAATTACAGCGGTTTGGCAGTTTACAGAAGGTAATATTGGTAACGGAATTTTTCTTATTTTTTTAGCAATTATTCCTGTTTTTCTATATTTTAAAAATGAATTTATACTTCTTGCGTTTTTACAATTGAGAAAACAGAACTTTCCTGGCGCTCAAAAATGGCTATTAAAAATTAAAAACCCCGAAACGGCTTTAGTGCAAAAACAACAAGGTTACTTCAATTATTTGCAAGGTTTAATGTTATCGCAAACTAATTTATTGCAAGCAGAAAAATTCTTTAAAAAAGCGATTCAATTGGGTTTAAATATGGATATGGATTTGGCTGTAGCAAAGTTAAACTTAGCCGGAATTGCAATGTCTAGAAGAAGAAAAATTGAAGCCACAAATTTAATTGCCGAAGTAAAAAAGTTGGACAAACAAGGAATGTTGAAAGATCAAATTACTATGATGAAAGATCAAATGAAGAAAATATAAATCACAATCTCTTCATCTTCAATACTAAACCACGATAACTCGTGGTTTTTTTATGCGTAAAATCTTATGATTATTAATCTTAAAGATTTTAATCGAGATTTTAATGCGATATTAACCATAATTTGTTAATAAGCTTTAACTTTAATTAACAAATTAAGTTTTTTATGAAGAATTTTATACTAATTATACTGAATTTACTGTTTTTTTATACTTCTTTCAGTCAATCTAAGGTTGTTTTATTTTCTGATGAAATTAAAAAGCATGTAGTTAAATTAAATGTAGCAACTGAAATAGCTTACAAAGAAAATAATGCTTCAAAAGCTAATTTATTATTTGATTCTATAGTAGATAATTATCTTGTTGGTACAAAATTGGAAAATTTTATTTTAAAAAATAGTAGAGGAAAAAAAGTGAAATTAGCTAAAATTAATAAGCCAATATTTATTATTACTTACTCATCTTGGTGCGTTTTAAATAAAGCAGAAATTCCTGCATTAAATAAAATTGCTAAAAAATATGCTAACGATTTTCAATTAATTGTACTTTTTTGGAATACAAAAAAAGAGGTTCAAAAAATAAGTTCGAAATTTGTATCGGATATTAAAGTTTGTTATGCCAATGAAAGTTACAATGCAGATGAGAAAACCGTTGCAGTTTTAAAACATTATTTAGGATTTCCAACTTCCTATTTTTTAAATAAAAATCTAGAAATTGTAGACATTAAAAAAGGAAATCCTCAAGTTAAACCTAAAATAACATTTGCAAAAGCACTTGAACAGAGCATTAATTATTTTCAAGATAGCTTGGCAAACTTCTTATTGCACAAAAATGTAGAAAGAGAAACATATGTTACAACAAGAAATTAATATCCAGAAAGTGGAATTTCTAGTTCATATTTCTTTTTAGTAGGATTTGATAACTTCTTATCACGCAACCAAGGGTTATGAATTTTTAAAATTTTGTAATTTATACCTTGTGTTTTTGCAAAGGTTGCTAGATCTGTAATAGTAGAATCTACAACAATTTTTTTAGTTGGAATTATTTCATACAACTCATTATTAGATAATTGAAAACCGTATGATGTAGCATTTTTCATTATTTCTTTTAAAGCAAGAATTCTAAAAACATATCTAGAAGTTTCATCTGTTAACAACAAATCATAATAGTCTGATACTTTCTGTTCGGTAATTTTAGTATTTACTCCAGTCATTCCACCATTGTATGAAGCTGCAGCTAGTGTCCAATTTCCAAATTTTTGCTTTGCAGCTAATAAATATTTACAAGCAGCTTCGGTAGATTTTATTAAATGATAACGTTCGTCTACAGATTCGCTAACTTCCATACCTTTTTCTTTGGCTGTATCTGGCATAAATTGCCAAATTCCTCTTGCTCCAGCAGGAGAAACAGCATTTACTAAAGCACTTTCTATAACTGCAAGATATTTAAAATCGTCTGGAACACCATATTGTTTTAAAATTGGTTCTATAATTGGAAAGGCACGATTGGCACGCTTTATAATTAAAATTGTTGATGAATGTAAATTGGCATTTATCAATAATTCTCTATCAAAACGCTCTTTAACATCGGCAATTGTAAGTGGTGTTTTTTCTCCTGCAAAATCAACTTCTGATGGAAAATATTGAGCAGTTCCTTTTCTCGTTTCAGATGGATTTACATTGGCTTTGGTAGCAAAAATTAAAGTACAACTAGCCAAAATAACTAATGTAATTATACCAAATACGTGAATTTTTTTCATAATTATTTATTTTGTGGTACAAATTTACAAAAAGCCATTCTATTAACAGTACTAATCTGTATCTAAAATCAATTTAGGTAAATTTTGATTGAACCATTTGAATCTATTTAAAATCATTAAATGCGTTCCACCTTTTACATTTATAAAATTTTTAATATTTTTAGACGGAAAAACCTCATCTGCATCACCGTGAATATGAATTACATTTAAATCTACTTCTACTCTTTCCCAACAAATAACTTGCTCTATTGCCCAATCTAAATAGTCTTTATTTTTCATGTGCAAATAACGTTCATACAACTTTAAACGTTGTTTTATTACATTGCCAAAAGCATATTTTACAAGTAATTCAATATTTCCTAAAAGACTTGTAGGCAATAATTTGTATGCTTTTGTGGTTTTTAAAAGTTTCATTCTTCTAGGCAATTCTTTATTAGATTTTACACTAGAAACAATAATTAATTTTTTTACAGATAGAAATTGTGCCATTTCTTGAACTAAAATTCCACCAAAAGAAACTCCTATTAATACAACTTCTTTATGTTTAACATTTTTTGCCATTCGTTTAGCATATTCTTGCAAATTTTCTAGTTTTTCTGGCACAAACCATTCTAATAAAAACACTTCAAATGTATCTTTAGGTAAATCAATTCTTTCAAATATAGATGCACTTGCTGCCAAACCTGGCATTAAATAAACTGGAATCTTACTCATATTTTTAAATAATTTCGGTTACTAATCCATAATTTATTCCGAAATTTGCATAAAATTACTTATTTTGATTGACTTGGATATGAACACATCGTTATTTTTACAAAAAATGGAAATTAAAGACAATACATTTGCAAGGCAATTTGAAACTTTGGTTGATGAAAAATTGGTTTCACTTGAATATTCTTTTCAAGAGAAAAAAATTTTTCTTACTAGAATCAATACTCCAGACGGATTTGAAGATGAAGAATTTATAAATGATTTATTAAAAAACATTATGGAAATTGCTTACGAACGTAAGTTAAAAGTAGTTCCTATTTTGCCGAAAATTGCTTTATTTTTTAGAAAAAATACAACCTATAGAGATTTATTGCCTCCAGGAATTAAAATTTAAAATCAACATTAATGAAAAAAAATCTACTTATCTTTCTAGTATTATTTAGCTTTAATTCATTTTGTCAATTTAATGTTACGCCACCACCTCCGGGTTGTTTAATATTTGGTAAAATTGATAGTAATAATGACGGTTTTGAAGTATTTGAAATTGATTATTATTTAAATTATGTTAGAGATTATGCATTGAGTTTAAACTTTAATTTAAGTGGTTATAATTTAATCTTGTTTCCATCTGAAATTGATTATAATAATAACTCAAATCCAATAACTACAAATAATTATCAAAATATAATAGCTAATCAACAATATTGTTATTTGAAATTAATTTATTCAGGTAGTGGTAATTTTTACGATCAAAGCAATTTATTATATTATTTTAGTTGTCATAAATTAGTAACACATTCTTCAAATGGAGATTATGACAACGATAATGTTACAAATCTAATTGAAGATTTAAATTCAAATTTAATTTTAATTGATGATGATACTGATGATGACAATATTGCAAATTATAGAGATATTGATGATGATGGAGATTTAGTAAATACTATTGATGAAGACTATAATGGAAATGGTAATTTTTTAGATGATGATTTAAACAATAATTCTATTCCAGATTATTTAGACATTTTAGTTTCTGGAAATTTATCAATTTCAGAAATTTTAGATTCAAAAATTAAAATTTATCCTAACCCAACATCCACTTTTATAGAATTTGAAAGCAATTTAAATTTTAATTTAAAAATAATAAATACTCAAGGTCAAATTATTAATTCATCTGAAAATTGCAAAAATAAGATTGATATTTCCAATTTAGAATCTGGAATTTACTTTTTCAAAATTGAAGTTGAAAATAATTTTGTAATAAAAAAAGTTGTTAAAAATTAAATTGCAATTTTAGAATTCTTATTTTTATAAAATGAATTCACAAGAAATTAATGAGAGTGTAATTGTTTTTTTCGAGAATATTGAAAAGTATTATGGCTGTAAAACAGAAATAACAATTGGATTATCCAATGTTAAAGATAATTTTGATGCAGAACATACTACTTGGAATTTGTCTGAATTTGTACTTCAAAGATCAGCTTACAGAAACAATGGAAATAAATTTATGATGGAAGGCAACGGTTTATATTATGAAATTGATGCCACTTCTATAATTAATTTAAACCAACTTGGACGAAATAAATTTGAATTTATTGAACAATACAGTGAGACCGTTTTTAGAATTACTAAGATTCGTTTTCATTATAAGTATTAAGAAATTGTATTAAGTATATTGTAAAATTGTATTGTGTAAAATTGTATAATGTATTAATATAAATTAGTATTTGATTTTTAATTTATAGAAATATCAAAATGAATTAACCTTTTTACAATTTTTACATTATACAATTTTACAGAATACATTTATACATTGACTTTTAAAAATTCCATTCTAACACTTCCATCATCATCAATTTTTGTCAAATTAATTTCGTGTAAAGTATTTACCAATTCTGGATTCCAAGGCGTTTTTACTTTAACGTAATTTTCTGTAAATCCGTGAATGTAACCTTCTTTATTTTCACTTTCAAAAAGTACAGTTCTATTACTTCCTATTTGAGATTCATAAAAAGCTCGACGTTTTTTTACCGATAATCCACGTAACATTTTGCTTCGTTTGTTTCTAACATTAATTGGAACAACATTTTCCATAGTTGCAGCTTCAGTATTGTCTCTTTCAGAATAAGTAAAAACGTGCAAATAGGAAATATCCATTTCATTGAGAAAATTGTAAGTTTCTAAGAAATGTTCGTCAGTTTCACCTGGGAAACCAACAATTACATCTACACCTATGCAAGCATGAGGCATAACTTTTCTAATATTTTCAACTCTATCTGTATACACTTCTCGTTTGTAGCGACGTTTCATTTTACCCAAAATTTCATTGCTTCCACTTTGTAATGGAATATGAAAATGCGGTACAAAAGTTCTGCTTTTCGAAACAAAATCTATCGTTTCATTTTTTAATAAATTGGGTTCTATTGAGGAAATTCGCAATCGTTCAATTCCTTCTACTTCATCCAAAGCTTTTACTAAATCTAGAAACGTATGTTCGTGTTTTTTATTTCCAAATTCGCCTTTTCCGTAATCGCCAATATTTACGCCTGTTAAAACAATTTCTTTAATTCCTTGTTTTGAAATATCAGAAGCATTTTGCAAAACATTTTCAAGTGCATCGCTTCGTGAAATTCCGCGCGCCAACGGAATTGTGCAATAGGTACATTTATAATCGCAACCATCTTGCACTTTTAAAAAAGCACGAGTACGATCGCCAATGGAATAACTTCCTACATAAAAAACGGCTTCTTCAATTTCGCAAGAGTGAATTTCGCCCAAATCATTTTTGGACAAATCATTTATATAATCGGTGATTTTAAATTTTTCGGTAGCACCAAGAACGAGGTCAACACCATCAACAGCGGCTAATTCTTCGGGTTTGAGTTGCGCATAACAACCAACTGCGGCAACAAACGCTTTATCGTTAAGTTTGAGTGCTTTTTTAACAATTTGCTTGAATTGTTTATCGGCATTTTCGGTAACAGAACATGTGTTGATGACATACATATCGGCAATTTCTTCAAAATCTACTCGTTCAAATCCTTCGTCTTGAAAATTTCTAGCAATAGTTGAAGTTTCAGAGAAATTGAGTTTGCATCCTAAAGTGTAGAAGGCAACTTTTTTTTTATTTTCCATAAGATATCTCAATTAGTGAAATCGTTGTCAAAAAATTGAGAGTGCAAATTTAGTGATAAAAATTAAATAAATAAAAACCGCGGATTCACAAATTGAGTTTCTAATCTGCGAATACGTGGTTTAGTCAATATACAGAAAATTACACTATCAAATCCATCTTTTTCCACCACCAAAATTCCAGAGGAAATTCAGGATAATTGCTGATGAATTTTTTAAATTTAGACAGTTTTGCTTCTTGTTCATTAAATTTTACTTCCACAGCAAAACCTTTTAAATATTGACTTTCTACAATGAAATCTATTTCATTTCCATCGGCAGTTCGCCAATATTTTATTTGATCTTGCTCATAATTTTCAGATAAAACTCTAAAGCATAAATTTTCTAAAATCAATCCTTTGTCGGCGCGTTGTTCTAATGGTGAAAAATAATTAATCAAAATATTACGCAAACCCAAATCGTGAATGTACACTTTGGGCATTTTTGTCAATTCTTTTCGCAAATTGTTATAAAACGGTTTAACTACTGTAATGTGGAAACATTTTTGCAACACATACAAATAGTTTTCTACAGTAGCATTTGTCATTCGTAAGGTATTCGAAATTTCATTTACGTTTAACATATTTCCAGATTGACTTGCTAAAAGCATCAACATTCTATAAAATTTAGTTTCGTCGGTAACACCAGATTCTAGTAAATCTCTTTTTATATAGGAATCACGAATTTCGCGCAATAACTCAATTTTCTCTTCAATATTATCTTCTAAAACTACTGCTGGATAACCTCCATAATTGACAAACTCATCCATATATGACCAAAACAAATTTTCGTGTATGGATTTTTTTGCTTTCTTATATTTGAGTTTTTTTATTTCGTCAACCAAATCGTTTCGACCTTTAAAATGAAGAAATTCTTCGAAATCTAATGTTCCCATCTGGAAAATTTTCTTTCTTCCAACGAGCGAATCTTTAAATTGCTTGTCTATATAAAAAGCAGAACTTCCAGTTGCTACAATTTTTAATTGCGTATTAAATTCATCAAATAACAATTTTAAAAAAGTTGTCGCGTGGTCAAGATATTGAATTTCGTCAATAAAAACAGTGATTTTTTTATCGTTTATTAACGGACAAATTTTAAATAGATTTTCTGGATTTAAATTTAAATCGTCTAAAATATCTTTTCGATCAAGGTTCAAAAAATAAGCAATTTCACCTTTCAACTTCAAATCTTCATACAGTTGTTTGAGCATTGTAGATTTGCCAATTTGCCTTTGTCCAACAAGAATAGTGAATTCTTTTTTGGATAAATGCTTTAAAATAGTAAGTTGTTTTTTTCTTCGTACCATAGCACAAAGATATAATTATTTTTATAATATCCGATATTTTTAATTATTTTTTTAAAATTATCAGATATTTAATGTGTATATAATATAAAATATCCGATAATTTACATAGTGTACTATATAAATTATCGGATATTTTTAATTTTAAAATTTAATTAATTGATATTCATTATTTTATATTTATTCATTTCTCCACTTTTTTGTAGTTTCAAAAACGTGTTCTAGTATTTTAGCATCTTGCTCCGTAAATTCAACATTGCGACGCGACATAACTATTTTGGCAGTTTGAAAAGCTTTACTAGTTAAATAAGTTGTAAAACCAGAATTTCCGCCCCAAGAAAAACTTGGAATAAAATTTCGAGGAAAACCAGCACCAAAAATATTAGTAGAAACGCCAACAACGGTTCCTGTGTTAAACATAGTATTGATTCCACATTTACTATGATCGCCCATCATTAATCCGCAGAATTGTAATCCAGTTTTGGTAAAATTCTCGGTTTCATAACTCCACAATTTTACTTCTTCATAATTGTTTTTTAAATTAGAATTATTACTGTCGGCACCAATATTACACCATTCGCCAAGAACGGAATTTCCTAAAAATCCATCGTGACCTTTATTAGAATAACCCATTAAAACAGAATTACTAACTTCGCCACCAATTACAGAATGTGGACCAACAGTTGTTGCGCCGTAAACTTTAGAAGCCAATTTCACTCTTCCAGATTCGCAAAGTGCAAATGGTCCACGAATTACAGAACCTTCCATAATTTCGGAATTTTTACCTATGTAAATTGGTCCAGTTGATGCGTTTAAAGTAACAAATTCTAGCTTTGCTCCTTCTTCAATAAATATATTTTCTGGTGCAATTACGTTTACAGTTTTCGGAATGGGCTGCGAAACTCTATCTTCAGTCAACAACTCAAAATCTTCACGAATAGCAGCATCATTTTTGGCAAAAATATCCCAAGTATGTTCTAGTCGTAAACAATCTTCGCTGAAATCTATTATCTCGTAGGTATCAAAATCTACTTCATCTTGTGTATCATTTGTAAAAAAAGCAATTACTTCTTCACCTTTAAATATTGCTTGATTACTTTCAAGATTTTTTATCATTTCAGATAAAATATCATTTGGAAGAAACGATGCATTAATCATTACATTCTCTTCCATTTCTACCATTGGAAACTTTTCAGAAAGATATTCTTCTGTTAACGTTGTGGTAGTTGTGCCTAAATAGTTTTCCCATTTTTCACGTATAGTTAATATTCCGATGCGAATATCTGCAACAGGACGAGTGAATGTAAATGGCAAAAGTGCATTGCGAACAGTTCCGTCAAAAAGTATGTAGTTCATAAAAAATTTTTATTTAATGTATTTTGAACATTTTTCAGCAAAATTTTTCTGAAATTTCCAAGACGATTCATTGGTATTCAATTCTTCTTCTATTTTATCCCAAAATAATTTTCTTAGTTTAGTATCTTTTTCATATACATTATAGAAATGATATTGAAACAATTGAATTAAATTTTTGTCCCTTATTTTATGAATTTCATAAAATTTTGTTCTTCTAAATATCACAATTTCTTCTAAAAATGCTAAATATGAAAAAACATCTTTAGAGGAAATAGAATATAACATATTTGCATCATTTTTAAAATCATTATCCTCCTTGTCTAAAATAGCAAAAATTTCAACAAATTTTTCAGTTGTATAAAACTTTCGCCATAATTCACTTAAATATTGTGCTTTTTTAAATTCATTTGCACTCCAAAATTGAACTAAAGCCCAAAATCCACCAATTAAAAATCCAACTTTAGATAATTCAAGAAGCAATTGATTTTCCATTTTACTTTTTTTTTGTAAATATAAAAGTATTATTCAAAATATTCAATAGTTAAGTCAATACATTTTAAACAAAAAACCACTCACTTTCGTGAATGGTTTTAAAATATATTTTACTAAAAAATTATTTAGCGTGTTTAGCGTATTTAGTTTTAAATTTATCAATACGTCCTGCAGTATCAATAAGTTTAGATTTACCTGTGTAAAAAGGATGAGAAGTTCTAGAAATCTCCATTTTAAAAACTGGATATTCAACACCTTCGTGTGTAATAGTTTCTTTAGTTTCTACTGTAGATTTAGTAATAAAAACATCTTCGTTAGACATGTCTTTAAAAGCAACTAATCTGTAATTTTCTGGGTGAATTCCTTGTTTCATTGTGTAAATCTTTATTTGTTTGTGAAATAGTTTGTCTTGATGCTTTTATATAAAAGGTATCGACTTACTATAACTTTTAATTATTGTTTTTAATTTCAGTTTGCAAAAGTACAATAATATTTCTTATTTCAAATAAATACTTGGCTTTTTTTTGACTTTAATTTAGCTTCACAATGTGTTAAGAATTATTATATTTGTAGATTAATTTAAAAACTTAAAATACTATGGAACAAAAGACTTCTGCGTCAAAATCTGGATTGCAATTCGGATTTATTTTTGGATTAATAATGATTTTAGAGTTTGTTGTAGGTTATGTTTTAAACATTAATCCACAAAGCAATAAGGTTTATGGACTTATTATTAACCTATTAAATTTTTTAGTTTTACCATTAATATTTATTTACTTAGCTTGTGATAATTATAAAACAAAAATAAATTCTGGTTTTATTTCATTTAGCGAATGTTTAAAAATTGGAGTTTCAGTATGTGTTATAGCTGGTTTAATTTATGGTTTGTTTAGTGCAACATTTGCCTATATTTTTCCAGAATACTTTGAAGAAATGTTTAGAAAAATGAGAATTGTAATGGCTGAAGAAAATTCTAAATTGACTTCTGAACAAATAGATATGACGATTTCGTTTTCTAAAAAATTTATGAATCCTGCAATTTCAATTCCAACAACAGTAGTAATGTATGCGTTTTTTGGATTAATTTATTCGCTTATAATTGGAGCAATTGTAAAAAAAGATGCTAATCAAAGTTTTTAATATTTAATGAATCTATCCATAATTATCCCATTATTAAACGAGCAAGAATCGTTACCAGAGTTACATTCATGGATTGTAAAGGTAATGACAGCTAACAATTATTCGTACGAAGTTATCTTTATTGATGATGGTAGTACAGATGCTTCTTGGAATGTAATTGAACAACTTTCTAGAGAAAATACTTCTGTAAAAGGCATACGTTTTTTGAGAAATTTTGGAAAATCGCAAGCATTACATGCAGGTTTTGCTAAAACGCAAGGCGATGTAATTATTACTATGGATGCCGATTTACAAGACAGTCCAGATGAAATTCCTGGTTTATATAAATTGATTTTAGATCAAAATTTTGATTTGGTTTCTGGTTGGAAAAAGAAACGTTACGATTCTGTTGTATTTAAAAATTTACCTTCTAAGTTGTTTAATTGGGCTGCAAGAAAAACTTCTGGCGTACATTTAAATGATTTTAATTGTGGATTGAAAGCTTATAAAAATATAGTTATAAAAAACATTGAAGTTTCTGGCGAAATGCACCGATACATTCCAGTACTTGCTAAAAATGCTGGTTTTGGAAAAATTGGAGAAAAAGTAGTCATTCATCAAGCTAGAAAATATGGCGAGTCTAAATTTGGTATCAATCGTTTTATAAATGGTTTTTTAGATTTAATAACTATTTGGTTTTTATCTCGTTATGGCAAACGACCTATGCATCTTTTTGGTGCTGTTGGTGTTTTAATGTTTTTGATTGGTTTTGTGTCAACTTTATTTATTATAGTTGTAAAATTGGTTAAATTGTATTCTGGTTATGAAACTATTTTGGTTACTGAAAATCCTTTGTTTTATATAGCTTTGACAGCAATGATTATTGGGACACAATTATTTCTTGCAGGATTTCTTGGCGAAATTATACTTAGAACAAAGAATAATGAGGAACGTTATAAAATTGCAACTGAAGTAAATTTATAAGTACAACTTGAGGACAAAAATTGCGTCCTTAAACAAATACATACTATGGAAATAGAGGTTATTCAAAATAAAATTTATGAGATTCGAGGTTGTAAAGTGATGCTTGACTTTGATTTATCAGATTTATATGAAGTTGAAAATAAAAGACTAAAAGCATCTGTAAGGAGAAATATAAATCGTTTTCCTGAAGATTTTATGTTTGAGTTAACCGAAATTGAATTCAATTCTTTAAGGACTAAAATTTCGTCCTTAAAGAATTTAGGAAGAGGACAACATACTAAGTTTTCACCTTTTGCATTTACTGAACAAGGTATTGCAATGCTTTCTAGTATTTTAAAAAGTGATAGAGCAATAGAGATTAATATTTCAATAATGAGAACGTTTGTAACTATTAGACAATTTGCAATAAATTATACTGAATTGCAAAATAGAATAAATGAAATTGAAGGTCAGTTTCCAGAAATATACAATGTATTGAATTATCTAGTTGAAAAAGATAACAAAGAAGAAGTTAAAGAAAGAACTAAAATTGGATATAAAAAATAGTTTTAAATGATAGCAAGAATTTAGCCCTGATAGTAATGGAAAGCTTTTTGGACTAATGACTATTTTTTGCCAAATAAAAAAAGCGACCATAGAAGCTCTTTTTTATTTTTGCAAAAAAAGGAGTTAGGGCGAAAACTTGAAATGGTTAGCAGGAAGTTGCTTCTGAGACTCTGAAATAAATTCAGAGAAATTAAAAAGTCGAGATTGCTTCGTGCCTCGCAATGACAGTTATGAATATAGAAAAAAACATATTAGACAAAGTAAACGAATGGCTTTCGCCAACATTTGATAGCGAAACCCACGACTCAATTAAAGAAATGATGACTTCGTCGCCAAAAGATTTAGAGGAAAGTTTTTATAAAAACTTAGACTTTGGAACTGGCGGAATGCGAGGAATTATGGGTGTTGGAACTAACAGAATTAACAAATATACGTTAGGAAAAAATATGCAAGGATTGAGTGATTATTTAAAAAAATCGTTTGTTGGAGAACAAATTAAGGTTGCAATTGCTTATGATTGTCGTCATAACAGTGATACTTTGGCGAAAGTGGTTGCTGATGTGTTTTCGGCAAACGGAATTCACGTGTATTTGTTTAGTGAAATGCGAACTACGCCAGAGTTATCTTTTACGGTTAGACATTTAAATTGTCACGCCGGAATTGTATTAACAGCATCGCATAATCCGCCAGAATATAACGGTTACAAAGTATATTGGCAAGATGGTGGACAATTAGTTCCGCCACAAGATGGAGCAATTATTGAATTAATTGAAGCGTTGAATTATGACGAAATAAAATTTGATGCCAACGAAAATTTAATAGAATATATTGATGCAGAAGTTGATGCAGCTTTTGTAAAATCAACCTTAGAAAATTGCAGTTTTGATACGCCAAAAGAAGCTAAAGAAAGTTTAAAAATTGTTTATACATCGTTACACGGAACTTCTATAAAATCTATTCCAACAGTTTTAGAACAAGCTGGCTATAGTAATGTAAATAGTGTTGCGGAACAAGCTATTCCTGATGGAAATTTTCCGACAGTGAAATCGCCAAATCCAGAAGAACCAGAAGCTTTGACAATGGCAATGGCACTTGCCGAAGAAAAAAATGCTGATATTGTTGTTGGAACTGATCCAGATTCTGATCGGCTTGGTGTTGCAGTAAGAAATAACGAAGGCAAAATGACGTTGCTAAATGGCAATCAAACAATGATTGTGATGACTGCGTTTTTACTGGAACAATGGAAACGTAATAATAAAATTAATGGAAAACAATTTATAGGTTCCACTATAGTTTCTACACCAATGATGTTAGAATTGGCAACTGCATATAATGTAGAATGCAAAGTTGGACTAACTGGATTTAAATGGATTGCAAAATTTATTAAAGACTTTCCAAACGAGCAATTTATTGGTGGTGGCGAGGAAAGTTTTGGATTTATGGTTGGTGATGCAGTTAGAGATAAAGATGCGGTTGGCGCCACTTTATTAATTTGCGAAATTGCTGCACAAGCCAAAGCTGCTGGAAGTTCTATTTATAAAGAATTACTAAATCTTTATGTTGATCACGGATTTTATAAAGAATCGTTAATTTCATTGACTAAAAAAGGAATTTCTGGCTTGCAAGAAATCAATCAAATGATGGTAGATTTACGAGAAAATCCTATGAGTGAAATTAATAATCAACGTGTAG
Organism: Flavobacterium sp.; assembly: GCA_043768185.1. Classification (GTDB taxonomy): domain Bacteria; phylum Bacteroidota; class Bacteroidia; order Flavobacteriales; family Flavobacteriaceae; genus Flavobacterium. The sequence goes on along the minus strand of JAYVKR010000280.1, from coordinate 1,540 downwards.
TTTGTATTGATGATTATGAAAATTCTACTTCTAAAAATTTAATTACTAATGAAGTTGAACCAATTTTAATTCCGAAATCGAACGTGTTGATTTATTATCTAGAAGATGGTTCTAAAATTTGTGCAAGACCAAGCGGAACTGAGCCAAAAATTAAATTCTATTTTAGTGTCAATGCAACTTTAAATGCTGTTGAAAATGCTGTTGTTGTTGAAAAAGAATTAGACGAAAAAATAAAAAATATAATTACTGATATGAATTTAATCTAATGGATGAAAATATAAAAAAAATATTTCCTTTTGTTCGTCCTTACAAGACCAATGTGGTTTGGAACATTATTTTCAATATTCTTTATGCCTTGTTTAGTACGCTTTCTTTTATATCATTAATACCAATGATGAAAGTTTTGTTTAATGATGCTGAGCGAGTTACAAAAGAACCTGTGTATAAAGGTTTTTTAGACATTATAAATTTTGGAACAAATTATTTATACTATTCTATTACACATTTAACAGATACTAAAGGCAAACAATATGCTTTAATTTTAGTAGTTGCATTGGTAATAACTACTTTCCTATTTAAAAATTTATTTAATTATTTGGCTTCCAATCATTTGATGCATTTAAAAAATGGAGTATTGAAAGATTTGAGAAATAAAATGTATACTAAAATTATTGATTTACCTATTTCTTATTACTCTGAAAAAAGAAAAGGAGACATTATGGCAAGAATGTTGGGCGATGTTAATGAAGTTCAAAATTCGTTTTTTTCTATCTTAGAATTAATTGTAAAAGAACCAATGACGATAGTTTTTACAATAATTGCAATGTTTGCCATAAGTGTAAAACTTACATTATTTGTATTTGTTTTTATTCCAATTTCTGGATTTGTAATTTCTAAAATTGGAAAATCTTTAAAGTCAAAATCAGAACGAATTCAATATGAAAACGGTTACTTAATTTCTATTGTAGAAGAAAGTCTGTCTGGTTTAAAAGTAGTAAAAAGTTACAATGCCGAAGGAAATTTTAAAAGTAAATTTAATGATTCGGTTACAAGATTATTAAATTTATCAAACAGCATTGGGAGAAAAAATAATTTAGCATCGCCAATGAGCGAATTTATGGGAATTGTTGTCATTGCAATTTTACTTTATTATGGAGGAAATATGGTTCTTGTAGAAAAACTACCCAATGGAAAACCACTTTTAGATGGCGCAAAATTTTTAGCTTATATGGGTTTGGCTTACAATATTTTAACTCCAGCAAAAGCAATTTCTAAAGCATCGTATTCTGTAAAAAGTGGAATGGCAGCCGCGCAAAGAGTTTTTGAAGTTTTAGAAGTAGAAAATAAAATAACAGACAAAGAAAATGCAATTGTAAAAACCTCGTTTGATACTGCTGTAGAAATTAAAAACATAAACTTTAAATATGAAGAAGAGAATGTTTTAAAGAACTTTAAAATCTCTGTTCCAAAAGGTAAAACTGTTGCTCTTGTTGGTCAATCTGGAAGCGGAAAAAGTACTATTGCCAATTTACTGACTCGT
>JAYVKR010000279.1:0-10642 GCA_043768185.1 Flavobacterium sp. | reverse complement strand
TATGTAGAACGTGATGTTCGACTACTAAAAAACATTACCAATTTAGATTTATTTCAAAAATTTATTCAACTACTTTCTGGTAGAGTTGGACAACTTTTTAATCAAACAAGTTTAGGAAACGAACTAGATTTAGACAACAAAACAATCAATTCTTGGTTTACATTGCTAGAAGTTTCTTTTATAACTTTTAAATTGCAACCGTATCATAAAAATTATAACAAACGTTTAGTAAAAACACCTAAAATTTATTTTAATGATATTGGATTATTGTGTTTTTTATTAGGAATTAAAACCCAAACAGATTTAGAAAATCATTATGCAAAAGGAAGCATTTACGAAAATTTAATTATATTAGAACTACTAAAAAATTCTATTAATGAATCTTCCAAATCCAAATTCTATTTTTGGCGAGATACATCTCAAAATGAAGTTGATTTAATTATTGAAACTGGAAATAATGTGGAAGCAATTGAAATAAAATCAAGTAAAACTATTAATCAAAGTTTTTTTAAAGGTTTGAATTATTTTAAAAAAATAAATGAACAAGCTAATTTATCAATTATTTATGGTGGTTTTGAGAAACAAATGAGAACTGATTATAACATTTACACTTTAGATAATTTACCAAATTTGTAAAAGAAAAAGCAATTTTGTAAAATAAGGAATTTAATTCCTAATTATACAAAACCCTTACTATCACTACTCAAAAACGCTATTATAAATCAAAAAACTATTTAAAAAAGCCAGAGAATTTTCAATATCATAATTCAAAAAGCATTAAATTTGACATATAAAAAAATAGTCTAAATTTGATTTAATAAATTCAAAAAAATAAATGAAATTCACACAATATTTTTTTATCACTCGAGAAAGAGATGACAGAAAAGATATTAAAATTGAATGGATAGAATTTGTATACAATAACTCAGTTTATGAGATTATACAAACTGATGGAAGAATAAAACGTTGGACTAACATTGAAGAAGTAGAAAAATATTTACGAATTATTATTCTAGAAAATAAAGAAACAATGCACAATGCTTTTTTTGATAAAAGTTTTAAAATTTTAATTATGAAAATTACCAATTTTGAAGGTACAGATACGCTTTTAGTTTACTTCAATGACAATCAAATTGTTGAAACAAAAGATATAAATGAAAATACATTATTAGAGTTAGATGCTAATGGAAAAGTAGTTTCTATGACTATTGAACACGCTAAAAATCAAACAGAAATTTCTTCTTTTACTTTTAATCAAGTTCCAAAATTGACTGTTTAATCCTCAACTTCTATCAAAAAACTATTCAAAAAAGCAACAGAATTTTCAATATCATAATGTAAAATTCGATCTTCTTTTACAAATGGCACTTCTACTCGATACGATTTTAAAAATAATTCTATAAAATCACTAGATTGTAAAGGTCTTCTAAATTCAATTGCTTGCGAAGCATTCATCAGTTCAATTGCCAAAATGCGCTCTAGATTTTCCATTATTTTCAAACATTTTGTAGCCGCATTTGCACCCATAGAAACGTGATCTTCTTGACCGTTACTAGAAACAATACTGTCAATACTTGCTGGTGTTGCCAATTGTTTGTTCTGACTAGCAATGCTTGCAGCAGTGTATTGCGGAATCATAAAACCCGAATTCAATCCAGGATTATCAACCAAAAATGCAGGCAAACCTCGTTGTCCAGAAATTAATTGATACGTTCTTCTTTCAGAAATACTTCCCAATTCTGATAAAGCAATTGCAAGAAAATCTAATGCCAATGCCAAAGGTTGACCATGAAAATTTCCACCAGAAATTATAACATCGCTTTCAATAAATATATTAGGATTATCAGTAACCGAATTTATTTCTGTTTTAAAAACTTTCTTCACATAATCAATCGTATCCTTGCTTGCGCCATGTACTTGAGGAATACATCTAAACGAATATGGATCTTGAACATGTTGCTTTTTTTGAGAAATAATTTCACTGTCTTCAAGTAAATCTTTAATGCGTTTGGCAGTTACAATTTGACCTTTATGCGGACGAATAAAATGTATTAACTCATTAAATGGTTCCATTCTTCCATCAAATCCTTCTAATGAAATTGCAGCGATAAGATCAGCAAAATAGGAAAATTTCATCGCTTTTAGCAAAATGTAACTTCCGTAAGCACTCATAAATTGCGTTCCGTTCAATAATGCCAAACCTTCTTTAGATTGCAAAACAATAGGTTGCCAATTAAATTGTTTTAACACTTGTGATGAATGTACTTTTTTACCTTCAAAATTAACCTCACCTTCACCCAAAAGTGGCAATGATAAATGTGCTAACGGAGCCAAATCGCCACTTGCACCAAGCGAACCTTGAGTATAAATTACTGGTAAAATATCATTATTATAAAAATCAATTAAACGTTCAACAGTTTGTAATTGAACTCCAGAATGACCGTAACTAAGCGACTGAATTTTAAGAAAAAGCATAATTTTTACAATCTCTTTCGGAACTTCATCTCCAGTTCCGCATGCATGAGATTTAACCAAATTAGATTGCAATTGCGATAAGTTTTCATTAGATATAACAACATTACACAACGATCCAAAACCAGTATTTATGCCATAAATTGGTTCAGTAGAAGTTAGTATTTTTTTGTCTAAATATGCTCTACATTTTTGAATATTTATTTTGGCTTCTTCCGATAATGCAAGCGTTTTATGTTGTGAAATTATATCTTGTAATTGCTCTAAATGCAATACTTCTGAACTTATATAATGCGAATTATCCATTTTGGAATTAAATTAGACCTCAAAATTCCGCAAACGATTGTTAAAAAACAAGGTTTGTAGCTTTTATTTTATTGAATTTTTAACAAATATTGAGTTTTAATAGTATTTAAAAAGATATTTTAAAAAGCTATAACGTTGTAAAATTATGATATTCACAAAAATGCAATCATAATTTTTTTAATTAACAAAAAATAGTATTTTTGAAAATAATGTTAAACTATTGCCATAAATACAATTTCACTTCTATAACCAACGCTTTGGTTACAAATTCTTTTGGTATAACATTTACAACAACTACAACCCCATTTGGGGTATAATTTTCACATAAAATTCAATTTCTATGGACTTTCAAAATGAGAGTGAAATTTTATTTTATATAAACTAAACTTATAAAAATATCCAAAAAAAACTTAATGAACCTTTATATCTTAATGGTTTAAAAAAAACTAAAAAATGATAACATTAAAATTCGGAGGAACATCAGTAGCCAACGCCCAAAATATTCAATTAGTAATTAACATTATTATTGAAAAATCTAAGTCAGAAAAACTAGCAGTTGTAGTTTCAGCATTAAGTGGAGTAACCGATATGCTTTTAAATGCTTCTCAAAAGGCAGCATCAAAAGATGAAAATTATAAAAATAGTATTGAAGAAATCAAACAAAAACACTTCGAAACCATTTCAACTTTAATTGAAAGCAGTAATCAAAACCAACTTCTAATTAAGATAAACAGTCAAATAAATCAATTGCAAACGCTGCTTGATGGTTGTTTTCTTTTGGGCGAGTTATCACCAAGAACATCAGATGCAATTGTAAGTTTTGGAGAACTTTTATCTTCGCAAATTATTGCAACCGCATTACAACAAACCATTCCAAACAGTACTTTTAAAGACAGTCGTGAGTTAATTAAAACCAATTCCAACTTTGGAAAAGCAATTGTAAATTTTGATGTAACCAATTCTTTAATAGCTAATTATTTTACTTCAAATAAATCGCAAGTAGTACTTTTACCTGGTTTTATAGCATCATCAGAAGATGGAAATACAACAACTCTTGGTCGTGGTGGTTCAGATTATACAGCAGCAATTATTGCAAATGGTATAAACGCAACTTCATTAGAAATCTGGACCGACGTAAACGGAATGTTTACTGCAAACCCAAAAATAGTAAAACAAGCACAACCAATTGAAACAATTTCCTATCAAGAAGCTATGGAATTGTCTCATTTTGGTGCAAAAGTTTTGTATCCGCCAACAATTCAACCAGTTTTGAAGGCAAACATTCCAATTTTGATAAAAAACACTTTCGAACCAGAAGTTTATGGAACATTAATTTCTAGCAATCCAGAAAATAATACTAATCCAATAAAAGGAATCACACATATAGATAACATAGCTTTACTAACACTAGAAGGTTCAGGAATGATTGGTGTTGCAGGTTCTTCTAAACGATTATTTGAAGTGCTTTCGCAAGAAAATATCAATGTAATTTTCATAACTCAAGCTTCATCAGAACATTCAATTTGCATCGGAATTCAAAATCAAGATGCAGAAAAAGCTAAAAATGCCATCGATAAAACATTTGAACTAGAAATTACCCAAAATAAAATTGACAATTGCATAGTCGAAAATGACTTGTGTATTGTAGCATTAGTTGGCGAAAGCATGAAAAATCATCAGGGTATTTCAGGCAAAATGTTTAGTACTTTAGGAAAAAATAATGTAAATATTCGAGCAATCGCTCAAGGTGCATCAGAAAGAAATATATCAGTAGTAATTAACGAAAAAGATGTTAAAAAAGCTCTGAATACCTTACACGAACGTTTTTTTGAAGACAATACTAAGCAATTAAATCTATATGTAATAGGTGTTGGAAATGTTGGCGAAAAATTCATTGATCAAATTAACCAGCAAAAGAAATTTTTAAAAGAAAATTTAAAAATTAATCTCAGAGTAATTGCTATGTCAAACTCAAGAAAAATGTTTTTTGATGAAGACGGAATGAATTTAAAAGATTGGAAATCACTTTTAGAAAGTGGACAAACTGCTAATGTTAATGACTTTATTTCTCGTGCAAAAGAAATGAATTTACGTAACAGTATTTTTGTAGATATTACTGCAAATGGCGATGTTGCATCAATTTATGATCAGTTTTTAAAACAAAATATTGCTGTTGTAACTTGTAATAAAATCGCTTGTTCGTCACAATATGATAACTACAAAAATCTGAAAAATTTATCAAGAAAATACAACGCTCCATTTTTATTTGAAACCAATGTTGGTGCAGGTTTACCAATTATTGATACACTAAAACATTTAATTGCATCTGGAGATAAAATCAACAGAATTAATGCCGTTTTATCTGGAAGTTTGAATTTTATTTTCAATAATTTTAGCGATTCGTATAATTTTCATGATGTAGTAGAAGAAGCTGGCGTACAAGGATTTACAGAACCCGATCCAAAAATTGATTTAAGTGGTGTTGATGTTGCAAGAAAAATTTTAATTTTAATTCGTGAAAGCGGATATGAAATGGAAATGGAAGCCATAGAAAACAATTGTTTTTTACCTAAAGAATGTATGGAAACAACTAATAATGAAGATTTTTTCAAGTCGTTAATTAAGCATTCTAACCATTTTGAAAATTTATTAGCCGAAGCAAAAGCCAAAGAATGCAAAATAAAATTTGTTGCATCGTTCAATAACGGAAAAGCTAGTGTTGGCTTGCAATTTATTCCAAAAGAAAGTCCATTTTACAACCTTGAAGGAAAAGATAATATTGTAGAATTTTACACCGACAGATACATCGATCAACCTTTAATTATAAAAGGTGCTGGCGCTGGTGCAGCCGTTACAGCGTCTGGTATTTTTGCTGATGTTATCCGAATTGGAAATGTGTAAATGCATTGCATTGCAACGTATATTTATTTGAAACGAATAGCTTGGGCTTTATTTATATACCATTTTCCTGCTTTTCATTTCAATCTTTTTTTAATTGCCTTGGGTTTAAACCCAAGGCAATAAAAAAAGGATTTCCACTACAATCAGGGTTAATTAATAAATGTATTGCACTAAAGTATCAAAATATAAAGACGTTGTGCTGCATTGTATCAAAATGTAAATGCGTTGCACTGCAATGTATCAAAATGTAAATGCGTTGCACTGCAACGTATAATATTGTAAAAACGTTGCGATGCAACTTCTCTACGAAAAAAATAAAATATGAATGAAATAAAAATATTCTGTCCAGCAACAATTGCAAATCTAAACTGCGGTTTTGACATAATGGGATTGTGTCTAGAAACCATTGGCGATGAAATGATTATTAGAAAATCCATAGAAAAAGGAATAAAAATAACCAAAATAACTGGTGCCGATTTACCATTAGAAATAGAAAAAAATGTAGCTGGAGTTGCTGCTTTGGCTCTTATCAATTACATTGCCTTTAAAGGCGATGCAATTAAACACGGTTTTGAAATAGAAATCCATAAAAAAATAAAAGCAGGAAGCGGAATTGGAAGTTCTTCTGCAAGTGCTGCTGGAGCTGTTTTCGGAATAAATGAATTACTAGGAAAACCATTTACAAAACACGAGTTAATAAATTTTGCCATGAAAGGCGAAGTCGTAGCAAGCGGAAGCGAACATGCAGATAACGTTGCACCTTGTTTACTTGGTGGATTTACTTTGGTTCGCGGTTACAATCCGTTAGATGTAATTCGAATTGATGCGCCAAGCGAACTTTATGCTGTAGTTTTACATCCAAATATCGAGGTAAAAACTTCAGATGCAAGAGCCGTTTTGCATCCAATGATTCCTTTAAAAGATGCCATTACCCAAACAGGAAATTTGGGTGGATTAATTGCAGGTTTATACACAAACGATTATAATTTAATTGGTCGTTCATTAAAAGATGTACTAATCGAACCATTGCGAAAACATTTAATTCCTAACTTTGACCAAGTAAAAAATGCTACTTTGCAAAATGGAGCTTTAGGTTCTGGAATTTCTGGAGCTGGACCATCTATTTTTGCTTTGTGTAAAGGTCAAGAAATTGCAGAAAATGTAGCATTAGCAATGAGCGAAAGTTATCAAAATACTGGAATTGAATTTGATATCCACATTTCGAAAATTAATCCAATTGGTGTCAAGATGATATAAATTTAGACACGAATTTCACTAGTTTGCACGAATTTAAAATTTCACGAAAATTAATTAGTGAAATTAATAATCAAAATTAATTCGTGCAAATTCGTGAAATTCGTGTGAAATAATTAATATAAAATGAATTATTACAGTTTAAATAATAAAAACAATAAAGTTTCTTTTCAAGAAGCAGCTATAAATGGACTTGCGCCAGATAATGGATTGTATTTTCCTGAGACAATCTCAAAATTACCACAATCATTCTTTGATGAAATAGAAAATTTATCCAACGAAGAAATTGCTTTTGAAGCGATTAAACAATTTGTTGGATATGAAATTCCAGAAACCGAGTTAAAAAAAATAGTATCAGAAACATTATCATTCAACTTTCCATTAGTGAAAATTGAAGAAAATGTTTATTCATTAGAATTATTTCACGGACCAACAATGGCTTTTAAAGATGTAGGCGCACGATTTATGTCTCGTTGTTTGGCGTATTTTAATAAAGATAAAAATCAAAAAAACACTGTACTTGTAGCAACTTCTGGCGATACTGGTGGTGCAGTTGCAAGCGGATTTTTAAACGTAAAAGGTGTTGAAGTTGTAATTTTGTATCCATCAGGAAAAGTTAGTGATATTCAAGAAAGACAACTCACAACTTTAGGTCAAAATATTACTGCGCTTGAAGTTGATGGCGTTTTTGACGATTGTCAAGACATGGTTAAAAAAGCTTTTAATGATGCCGATTTGAAACATAAAAATTTAACTTCTGCCAATTCTATAAACATTGCTCGTTGGTTGCCACAAATGTTTTACTTTTTCTTTGCTTACAAAGAATTAAAAAAATACAATAAATCAATACTAGTTTCTTGTCCAAGTGGGAATTTTGGAAATATTTGCGCCGGAATTGTTGCTAAAAAACTAGGTTTGCCACTCGCCCATTTTGTAGCTTCAACAAATGAAAATGATACTGTTCCAAGATTTTTAGAAAACGGAATCTACAGTCCAAAACCATCTATACCAACAATTTCTAATGCAATGGATGTTGGAAATCCGAGTAATTTTGTGCGAATACAAGAACTTTATAATAATGATTTAGCAGCATTTGAAAAAGATTTTTCTTCTTATTCTTTTACTGATGAAGAAACTAAATTTATAATAAAAAATATTTATATAAATTCTGGATATGTTGCTGAACCTCACGGCGCAATTGGTTATTTAGGTTTAAAAAAAGAACTTCAAAATTATAATGATGCAATTGGTTTTTTCTTAGAAACTGCGCATCCAATTAAATTTTTAGATGTTGTTGAACCAGTTTTAAATATAAAATTAGAAATTCCAAAACAGATTGAAAGTGTATTGAAGAAAGAGAAAGTTAGCATTAAAATTAATAATTATGATGATTTAAAAAACTATTTAAATATGTAAGTTAAACAACTTATTTAAGAAATTGTGTAAAGTGAAAATAGTCTAAATGTTGACTTTTACAAAAAACTTAAATAATGAAATCAACGTTTTTTATTCTCTCTTTCTTATCTTTAATTTCTTGCAAACAAAGCGAAAGCCCAATTCCAGAAAAAGAAGTTATTCGCAACAAACCAAAATCTGTTTCGTACACCATGCAAAATGCAAAACTTTGGCTAAAAGACAATGCAACAGATGTTACAAAATTAGAATTAGTTACAGCAACAAATAGAACTGATGCAAAGAATCTTGTTAAAATGGATTCTATTTTAATTCCAACTGATTTTACTGGCGATAAAATTTTCTATTTACCTTTTCCACTTGAAGTAAGTTATTTAAAAAAGGTTTCGAAAATTATACTTTTTTCTTATCCAACGCAAACTTTTGCAGCGTATGAAAACGGAATTTTAACCTATTCTGGACCAACAAATATGGGAAGAAAAAAAGATAAAACGCCAACAGGTTTATTTTTTACCAATTGGAAAGCCGAAGAAACTACAAGTACGTTTAATGACGAATGGGATTTAAAATGGAACTTTAACATCGAAAATAAATTGGGTGTTGGTTTTCACGAATATGAATTACCTGGTTTTCCTGCATCGCATTCTTGTTTGCGATTGTTAGAAAAAGATGCCAAATTTCTTTATAATTGGGCAAATCAATGGATTCTTGAAGACAAAGAAACGGTTAAAGTAAAAGGAACGCCAGTTGTAGTTTTTGGAAGTTATGATTTTGATGGCGAGAAACCTTGGTTGCAATTAATTCAAAATGCAAAAGCGTTAGATATTTCTACTGCTGAAATTGAAAAACAAATTGCACCTTTTTTAAAATTAATTTTAGATGAACAAAAAAATAGAGAAACCTACACTTTAGAAAACAAATAAAATTTTAGATTGATGACTGTTGCCCTAGCCCAGACAGTAATGGAAAGCTTTTTATAAAAAAAATATAGTTTTTCTTGATGAAAAAAAGCGACCTTGGAAGCTCTTTTTTTATTTTAGAAAAACTTATTTTTTTTATAAAAACTTGAAATGTATTGCTGGAAAAAGCTTCGAATTATTGTTTAAAAATTTATATTTTTTAGTTACTTTAGCGACTTGAAAAAACTAATTATTTTACGATGAAAAATACTGCTTTATCACATATTCACGAAAGTTTGGGTGCAAAAATGGTTCCGTTTGCAGGTTATAATATGCCTGTTTCTTATGAAGGTGTGAATGCAGAACATGATATTGTGCGCAGTGGTGTTGGGGTTTTTGACGTTTCGCACATGGGTGAATTTTTACTTAGTGGCGAAAATGCGTTGGCTTTAATTCAAAAAGTTACCTCTAATGATGCTTCGGTTTTGGAAATTGGTAAAGCGCAATATTCGTGTTTGCCAAATAATGATGGCGGAATTGTAGATGATTTAATTGTTTACAGAATGAAAGAAAACCAGTATTTGCTGGTTGTAAATGCATCGAATATTGAGAAAGATTGGAATTGGATTTCGAGTTTTAATGATTTGGATGTTGAGATGAAAAATCTTTCGGATGATTATTCGCTACTTGCAATTCAAGGTCCAAAAGCGGTTGAAGCGATGCAGAGTTTGACATCTATAGATTTATTGGCAATTAAATATTATCATTTTGAAGTGGCAGATTTTGCTGGAATTGAGCATGTAATTATTTCGGCAACTGGTTATACTGGTTCTGGTGGATTTGAAATTTACTGTAAGAATAGCGAAGTTGAACAAGTTTGGAACAAGGTTTTTGAAGCTGGAAAAGCATTTGGAATTAAACCTGTTGGTTTGGCTGCAAGAGATACTTTGCGGTTAGAAATGGGTTTCTGTTTGTATGGAAATGATATAAACGACAGCACTTCGCCACTTGAAGCTGGACTTAGTTGGATAACAAAATTTACAAAAGATTTTACCAATTCTGAAAATTTGAAAGCTCAAAAAGAAGCTGGTGTTTCAAGAAAACTAGTTGGTTTTGAATTGACAGAAAGAGGAATTCCAAGACATGATTATGAAATTGTTGATGCTGATGGAAATAAAATCGGAATTGTAACTTCTGGAACAATGGCGCCAAGTGTTGGAAAAGCTATTGGAATGGGTTACGTGAAAACAGAATTTTCTGCTGTTGATAGTGAAATTTTTATTTTAATTAGAGATAAAAAAATTATGGCTAAAATTGTAAAAATGCCTTTTTATAAGAAATAGAGTTTCAATTTCAATTGCAATTTCAAAAATCAATTTCAAAAATCAATTTTAATA
>JAYVKR010000278.1:0-7543 GCA_043768185.1 Flavobacterium sp. | reverse complement strand
ACCAAGTATAAAATGGTAATGCACGGACGAAAATTTATATGGTTAAAGAAAGAAATTACCAGCGGAAATTTAAGTTTGGTCTTGTATCAAATTCCGCTTTCTAGCATAAAAGACAATACCAATACTATAAACAGAATTACTAAAATTAGAGATTCTATTGGTAATATTTACATTCATGGCGCAGTTGCTAAAACTAGAATGATTACCGAAGCATCGTTTTCGCCTTATTTATCTAAAACTACAATTTTTGGAAGAGAAACATTTGAAACCAAAGGAAATTGGGAATTAACGTCAGATTCTATGGCTGGACCATTTATTAATTATGCCATAAAAGACGAAAAAAACAATAGAATTTTAGTTATTGAAGGATTTTGTTATGCACCTTCAAAACAAAAACGCGATTTAATGTTTGAGTTGGAAGCCATTATAAAATCGGTACAATTTTTAAAGAAAAAATAACATTACTACTTTCAGCATTTAAAGATGTTGAACTAAATTCAACATATATGAAAGACACAATAAACTGGAAAATAAAGCCATTTAACGAACTTTCTCTAAATGAGTTGTATTCTTTATTAAAACTTAGATCTATTGTGTTTGTGGTAGAGCAAAACTGCGTTTATCAAGACATTGATGGTAAAGACGAAAAAGCGTTGCATTTATTGGGCGAATACAATAATGAAATTGTGGCTTACGCCAGATTATTTAAAGGTGGCGATTATTTTGAAAACGCTTCAATTGGTAGAGTAGTAATTCATCCAGAAGCGCGCGATAAAAAATTTGGTCACGAAATGATGCAACAAGCTATTGCAGGAATTGAGGCGTATTTTAAAGAAACTAAAATTACAATTTCGGCACAATTATACTTACAAAAGTTCTACGAAAGTCATGGATTTTTAAAAACTAGCGACGTTTATTTGGAAGATGATATTGAGCATATTGAGATGAAGAGAGAATGATAATTTTTTGAAATTGTATAGTTTTTAGTTAATTTAACATAGTATCAAAATTATTATTATTTAATATTTATAATGAAATAGTTTATTTATAAATTGTATCGGAAAATAAAAAATAAGTATAAATTATTGTGGCGACAGTTGAAACCAAAACGATAATAAACTGCATATTTTTATATGAATTTTCATCTGCTGTTTCTGAAAGTTTTATCATTTTTTTAGGATTTTTTATTACTAGCCATACGATCAATAAAAAACAAATATTCATAAAAATTGGTAAAAACAAAAACCCTTTGTTACCATAATAAACTTTATTTCCAATTCTTTTTATGACAATTTCATTTGGAATACTATCATACTTATAAATTAAAAAAAGTAAATATGATATTAATATTACAATTGAAATACCAAATAGTAATTTTATATTTTTAAACATAATATTTTAAATTAAAGTATATTGGATTTAAATTTTAGCTTCGCGTATCCTAATTTTAACCTTCATAACATTATCATCTAATTCTTTTACCACGATAATAACGATAATTTTTGTCTCTTGCAGAATCTTTATCTTTTAAAACAATAAATGTTTTTAAATCTGCTTTTTTAACAACATCAGTTTCATAATAAATAGTAGATTTATCTTTTCCCCATCGGTCAATGATTGTATTAAATGTTTTTGGGTCGGCTTTTTTTACAATAAATCTCATTACTCCATCAGAACTTGATTTATAAAAATACACATTATTTTTATCTTTTTCAAAGTTGCCCAAAGTATCTGAAATAAACGTATTTAAATCTATAAATTCTTTCAGTTGTCTTTTGTAAGGATAATGTGGATAAAACAATAGTGAATCTATCCAAAAATGCATTTTCACTTCACCATCACTATCTTTATATTGCAATTCATTTAATTGAAAAACATCATTTTTTTCGGATAAATAAAAACCTGATTTGTGTTTTTTGTACTTTGTTCTATCAAAATAATACTTATGCTTAATTGAATCTGTGACTTGATTACTATTTGATAAATTACAATCTTTTTTCAAATTATAACTCGTTAAAACAAGCATTGAAATTAGAATTAATAAACCCAATTTTATGGAATAGTTCATTTTTTTAGCATTTGAAATTTTTGGAAACAAAAGTTAATTTTTTAAATGTAAAATTACAATATTACCAATTTTAAAAATTTGATATAAAAAATATAATGAAAACTTTTGTCTAAAAAATATGAATAAAAAAAAAGAAAAAATTTTCATTTCACTTTTTAAAAAAGTCTAAATTTAGCAATAGCGTTAAACTAATGCTAGAAAAGATTAAAGAAATTTAGAATATTGTATTAAAATCTTTCCATCACTATTTTTTAAAAATAGATTTCCGTTTTTTTCTAATTGATAAAACCATCCAAAAAGTTCATTTTCTATTCTATATATTTTTGTTTGTTTTTTGGATCTTACTAAATATTAATTTTTGAATTTAATTTCTATTTTTTAGATATACTGACTTGTCATTCATTTTAATTAATTCGAAATAATCATCTTCTTTACTGTTTTCAAATGGTTGATTAAACCAATTACCATAAGATTTCATTGGTTTTAAATTATAATTCTAGCGTTGCATCTAATGATAAAAAGCAACTAAAAAAATTTAAATTTAATATGAAAATTATACTTTGGTAGCTGGGTGTTTTTTTGAGATTTTTATAGTTGTCAAAATGAGTTTTAAACAATTATAAAATAAATATATTCCTTACTTTTACCATCATTTTAAAATGAGTTATGGAAAAAATTATTTCGTATCCAATTTCGGTTATTTATTATTTGTGTTTTGGTTTGTTTTTAGTTGTTTTTCATCCCATTCAATGGATATGTTTAAACCTTTTTAATTATCAAGCACACAAAAAAAGCGTAGATTATTTAAACTTTTTTTTAGTGCGATGTACCAATTTATTAGGAACAACTTATTCTTTTAAAAATAGAAATGATATTCCTAAAGGTGTTCCAATAATTTTTGTTGCCAACCACCAAAGTATGTATGATATTATTGGAATGATATGGTTTTTAAGAAAGTTTGATGCCAAGTTTGTAAGTAAAAAAGAATTAGGAAAAGGAGTTCCAAGTGTTTCGTATAATTTAAGAAATGGTGGTTCAGTTTTAATTGATAGAAACGATCCAAAAGCTGCCATTGTAGAAATTAAAAAACTATCAGAATATATAGAATTTCACAAACGATCGGCCGTAATTTTTCCAGAAGGAACAAGAAGTAGAACAGGAAAACCAAAAGAATTCGCACAAAGTGGTTTAAAGATTTTATGTAAATATGCACCATCGGCATTTGTAGTTCCAATCTCTATAAATAATTCTTGGAAAATGGTTAAATTTGGAGCTTTTCCAATGGGATTAGGAAATAAATTAGAATTTATAATTCACAAACCAATTGCAGTTAACGAATATTCATTTGAAGAAATAATTCAAAAAACAGAAACTGCTGTTAAAACAGACATTAAACTCTAGTTAAAATTAGTGAATTACCAAAAATCAAACGTAAATTTGTATTAAATAATAAAAGAAATTAGATTTACTAAAAATTTAAATTCTTAAAACCTCAATTCCTACGATATAATGTCTATAAAAAACATACGTCTAGAAGTGATGCAATTTCTAGAAAAAAACGTTGACAGTTTTGTTGATCAATTTTTAATTCCGGTCGAAAAAATATGGCAACCATCAGATTTGCTTCCTAATTCTGAACAAGAATCATTCTTTGATGAGGTTAAAGAACTGCGCGAAATTGCTAAAGATTTACCTTATGATTTTTGGGTTGTTCTTGTTGGCGATACCATTACAGAAGAAGCTTTACCAACTTACGAATCGTGGTTGATGGATGTTGAAGGAATTGATAATGTTGAGCGAAATGGTTGGTCTAAATGGGTTCGTCATTGGACAAGTGAAGAAAACCGTCATGGCGATTTATTGAATAAATATTTATATTTATCTGGTAGAGTAAACATGCGCGAAGTAGAAATGACAACCCAACATTTAATTGCAGATGGATTTGACATTGGTACTGGTCGTGATCCATACAAAAACTTTGTTTATACTAGTTTTCAAGAATTAGCAACTTATATTTCTCACAATAGAGTTTCTCAAATTGCTAAGAAGTATGGCGATGCTAAGTTGTCTAAAATATGTAAATTAATTGCTGGCGATGAAATGCGTCATCATCATGCTTATTCTGAATTTGTTTCTCAAATATTTAAAGTTGATCCAAGTGAAATGATGCTTTCGTTTCAATACATGATGAAGCAAAAAATAGTTATGCCAGCATTATTTTTAAGAGAAAGTGGCGAAAAAATTGGAACAGCATTTGAAGAATTTTCTAATTCTGCACAAAAAATAGGTGTATACACTGCTGCTGATTATGTAGATATTTTACAGAAATTAGTAGAAAAATGGGAAATAGATAAAATAGTTAATCTGACTGACGAAGCCGAAAAAGCTAGAGATTATTTAATGAAATTACCAGCACGAATGGCTAAAATATCAGAAAGATTGATCTTGCCAGAAGAAACTAAAATCTTTAAATGGGTTGAACCAGCATTGGTTAGATAATTAAAAATAGTAAAATAATTTAAATTCCAAATTCTTATTGTATTAGAATTTGGAATTTTTTATAAATAAAAAAATGACATTAATTGACAACACTATACTTTTTGTAAAACAAAAACTAGAAAATGCCGAAGGCGGACACGATTGGTTTCATATAGAACGTGTTTATAAAAACGCTTTACTTATTGCAAAAGAGGAAGTTTGTAATATAGAAATTGTAAAACTTGGAGCATTACTTCACGATATTGCCGACAGTAAATTTAATAATGGTGACGAAAGTGTTGGCCCAAAAGTGGCAAGAGAATTTCTAGAAAGCCAAAAAGTTGATAAAGAGATTATTGTTCACGTTATTAATATTATTGAAAACATATCTTTTAAAGGAGGAAATTTTGAAAAGAAATTTAACTCAATAGAACTACAAATTGTGCAAGATGCAGACCGATTGGATGCTATTGGAGCAATAGGAATTGCAAGAACTTTTAATTATGGAGGATTTAAAAACCGTCTATTGTACAATCCTGAGATTCTTCCTAATTTAAATATGGGTAAAGAAGAGTACAAAAATAATGAATCGCCAACCTTAAATCATTTTTACGAAAAGTTACTTCTTTTAAAAGACAAAATGAACACCCAAACAGGAAAAAAAATTGCTCAAGAAAGACATCTTTTTATGGAAGTTTTTCTAGAGCAATTTTATGAAGAATGGAATGGTGTGAAGTGATTAATTTTATAATAAGTAGTCCCAAAAATTTTCTTTATGAATAACTTGTGTAGTTTTAGGATGGTACTTTTCTGTAAATGATTTAGTAAATTTTACCGTTACATTTGGGTTGTATTTTATTTCAAAAGCATCAATTTCGTTGTTTTTTATTTCTAAAAAGTCAATTTCTGCTTGTTGCGTGTTACGCCAAAAATAAGTGTCTTTATATTGGTTTTCATAAGATAATTTTTTCTTTCTTTCGCTTATAATAAAGTTTTCCCACAATGCGCCAACATCATCTCGAAGTTCTATTGGCGTAAAGTTTTTAATAATTCTATTGCGTAAACCATTGTCCCAAAAATATATTTTTCTGCTTTTTCTAATTTCGTTGTCTTGATTTTTACTAAAAGTATTTAAACTAAAAACAATAAAGTTTTTTTCTAGAATATCTATATATTTTTCTACGGTTAATCTGTTAATTCCTAAATCATTTCCTAAAGAACTATAATTTATTTCGCTTCCTATTCTAAAAGCCAGCATTTGCACCAATCGTTGTAAAGTTGAAGATTTTTTTACTCCTTCAAGATTTAAAATATCTTTATACAAAAAACCCTCTACTAAATCGTTTAGAATTTTTTCTTCTTTTCCTAGGTTATTTACAACTTCTGGATAATAGCCAAAAACCATTCTGTGCGGAACTAATCTTGTTTCTTCAACAAAGTTACTGTGACCAACCATTTCTTTATAACTAAATGGAAAAAGTTGTAGTTCTTCTTTTCGTCCTACCATACTTTCTTTGGTTTTATCAGCCAACTCGAAAGCGCTACTTCCAGAAGCTATAACTTGAATTTCTGGAAAATTATCTACCATTCGTTTAATTAATAATCCAATATTATGAATCATTTGTGCCTCATCAATAACCAGAATTTTATTTTCTCCAACTAATGCTTTTAATCTATCGGTTGTAATATTTTCTAGTAAAATTTGTGTATCTGGTTCATCACCGTTAAACCATAAAAAAGAATTATTTTTTATAGTGTTTTTAATCAAAGAAGTTTTTCCAACTTGTCTTGCTCCAAATACAAGAATAGCTTTTCCTTTAAAAAGATAAGAATCTATTTCATTTTGCTGAGTTCGATGTATCATTTTCTCATTAATTTATTATACAAATATAATAAAAATATAATAATATGATATTGTAATATCAAAAAACTATAACAATATGATATTACAATATCAAAAATATATAATAATATGATATTACAATATTAAAAAATTAGCAATATAGGTTTTGTTGAACTTATAAAAATAATACTACTTAAACAGAACACACATTTGTTTGATCAAATGTTTTGGAGCCAATTCGCTTATTATATTAGGAATTAAAAGATATAATTAAAAACGTTATTTTGACATAGCTTTTATAGATTTGATAAATTTTTAAAGGTAATAGTAGAGATATCTGCAATTAGCTTGGAAAGAATTTTGTTGTCTTTTCCTTTAGTCATTACAGTAATTAAATAGGGTTTGTCTTTTAAATAAACAATTGCAGATTCATGAAGTTGAATTTCTTGAGTGTTTCCAGATTCTCCAAATTTATGAGCAATTTTTACATCTTTTGGTAATCCTTTTAAAATTCCTTCTTTAAACTCACAGGTACTTAAAAGTTTTACAGCAAATTCTGAATTATTTATGTTTAAATAACTAGCGTTGTACAATGCTCTCATAAAAAGTGAATATTGTCTAGTTGTAAAGTAATAATGTTGTGCTGAAAAATCTGGTTTTTTTAATCCTAAATCTGAAAATAATTTTATTAGTATATTTAAATCTAAATTGTTGTTTAATAATCCAGTAGCATTATTGTCAGAATAAGAAATCATATATTTTAACAATTCACTTACCTTATATTTTTGACCCAAAACAATTGATTTAGATTTAAAAGCAACATCTTTATTAATAGAAAAATTTTGTTTAAAAAGGAGTTCCTTGTTTAAAGTTCCTGGTATTTGCTCTTCCATTTTTAAATAGGCAATTAAAATTGGTACTTTAAATAAAGATCCTGGTTCAAATTTTTCATCGCTATTTATAGAAGTCCAACTTCCATCATAATAATCTTTTATGTAAACTGATGCTGAAGAAACGTTTTGGGTTGTTTTGTAATTTTCAATAACTTGAGTTATTTCTTGTTTTGTAATTGCCAAATTATCTCCTTCACACTCGTCATCAACAAACATAAGCGGTTTTACAAAGTTGAAACCATCTAATCTTTTAATATCATA
>JAYVKR010000277.1:0-19279 GCA_043768185.1 Flavobacterium sp. | reverse complement strand
TTATCTGTAGATATGCCAGCTTCTGTAATTTTAGAAGTAACTTATTCTGAACCTGGAGTTAAAGGAAATACTTCTACAAATGCCACAAAACCTGCAACTGTAGAAACTGGAGCAACAGTAAATGTACCTTTGTTTATTAATGAAGGAGATAAAATTAAAATTGATACAGCTACGAGTTCTTATATGGAACGAGTTAAAGAATAGTTTTAAGTGTTCAGTGTTCAGTGTTCAGTTGGCAGTAACTGATTACTAATAACTAAACGTTGAACTTATAACTACAAAATAATTACTTATTATTGATTACTAAACACTGATTACTAAATACTGATTACTGAACACTGATTACTGAACACTGAACACTGAAAACTGAAAACTGAACACTGAATATTAGATAAAATGAAATTCTCAAGAATACATTCTTTACAAGAAATCGCTACAATTATAAATTGTCAATTCGTTGGTGATGCTGATTTTGCAGTAGAAGGAATGAATGAAATTCACGTTGTAACATCTGGAGATATTGTGTTTGTAGATCATCCAAAATATTACGAAAAAGCATTACAATCGGCAGCAACTATAGTTTTAATTAATAAAGAAGTTGATTGTCCAGATGGAAAAGCATTATTAATTTCTAACGATCCTTTTCGTGATTTTAATATATTAACACATCATTTTCGACCTTTTCAAGCTACAGATTTACCAATATCTATATCTGCTCAAATTGGCGAAGGAACATTCATTCAACCCAATTGTTTTATAGGAAATCATGTAAAAATTGGAAATAATTGTATTATACATTCTAATGTTTCTATTTATGATGGTTGTATTATTGGCGATAACGTAATTATTCAAGCAGGAACAATTCTTGGTGCAGATGCTTTTTATTATAAAAAACGTCCAGATGGTTTTGATCAATTGCTTTCTGGCGGACGAGTAATTATTGAAGATAACGTTGGCATTGGCGCACTTTGTACAATTGATAAAGGAGTTACAGGCGACACAACCATTGGCGAAGGTACAAAAATAGACAATCAAGTTCACGTTGGTCACGATACCATAATTGGTAAAAAATGTTTAATTGCAGCACAAACTGGAATTGCAGGTTGTGTAATTATTGAAGATGAAGTTACTATTTGGGGACAAGTTGGTACTACTAGCGGAATCACAATTGGAACAAAAGCTGTAATTCTTGGTCAAACAGGTGTAACAAAATCAGTTGAAGGCGGAAAGTCCTATTTTGGAACACCAATAGAAGAATCTCGTGAGAAATTAAAACAACTTGCCAATATAAAACGCATACCAGAAATTTTAAAAACCATAAAATAAATGCAACCTAAAGACATTGTTTTAGAATTTTATAAATCAGATATTATTCTTGATAAAATTGCTGTAAATCAATTTTTACATCCAGATGTAACTGTCGATTGGAGCAGTAGCAAAGGTTTTATCCAAATGAACAGAGAAGATATTTTAAACCTAACAGACGAGTTGAGCCGAGCTTACATGAGATCTAAAGTTAGAATTTCTCACATTATAGAAGAAGAAAATACAGTAGCTGTGCGTTATTCTCATTTTGTAAAAACCATAGAAAATCCAAGAGAAGAAATGCTTCTAGCACATTTTTTTGTCATTTGGGAAATTAAAGAAGGAAAGTTATTCAAAGGATTTCAAATGAGTCAGTTTTCATAAAAAAAACAGTATTTTTAGTTAAAAAAAAATCTGAAATCTATAATTAGAAATCCGAACTCTTTTTACTACTTTTGCATCACAATAATAAAATACATAAAAAATATACTATGAGTGTTTTAGTCAATAAAGATTCAAAAATTATCGTTCAAGGATTTACTGGAAGCGAAGGAACTTTTCATGCAGAACAAATGATTGAATACGGAACAAACGTTGTTGGTGGAGTTACGCCAGGAAAAGGTGGTTCAACTCATTTAGATCGTCCTGTTTTTAACACTGTAAAAGATGCAGTAGAAAAAGCTGGAGCAGATACGTCTATCATTTTTGTGCCACCAGCTTTTGCTGCCGATGCAATTATGGAAGCAGCAGATGCTGGAATCAAAGTAATTATTTGTATTACAGAAGGAATTCCAGTTGCCGATATGATTAAAGCAAACGAATATATTAAAAATAGAAAATGTACATTAATTGGTCCAAACTGTCCAGGAATTATTACTCCAGGCGAAGCTAAAGTTGGAATTATGCCAGGTTTTGTATTTAAAAAAGGAACTGTTGGAATTGTCTCTAAATCTGGAACATTAACTTACGAAGCTGCAGATCAAGTAGTAAAACAAGGATTAGGAATAACAACAGCAATCGGAATTGGTGGTGATCCAATTATTGGAACAACAACCAAAGCTGCTGTAGAATTATTAATGAACGATCCAGAAACCAATTGTATAGTAATGATTGGTGAAATTGGTGGACAACTAGAAGCTGATGCTGCAAAGTGGATAAAAGCCGATGGAAATAGAAAACCAGTTGTAGGTTTCATTGCAGGAGAAACCGCTCCAAAAGGAAGAACAATGGGTCACGCAGGTGCAATTGTTGGTGGTGCAGACGACACAGCCGAAGCCAAAAAACGAATTATGAGAGAATGTGGCATTCACGTTGTAGATTCTCCAGCAGAAATTGGTAAAAAAGTAAAAGAAGTTTTAGGATAACATTCCTAAAAATAAATATAAAAAAACTCTAAATTTATTTTAGAGTTTTTTTTTAGAATTTATGCTGATTATATCAGTAGCAATTTGGCTTGCGCATTTCTAGAAACCTTATTCCTGCTTTCCGCTATATTTTTTTCAATTGCATTGGGTTTTAACCCAATGCAATTAAAAAAAGATACCGCTTCAATCAGGGCTAAAAATTTTCTATTTACATAAATTTATTTTACCAATAATTTTTTAGTTACAACAGAATTTGAAAACTCAATTTTAACAAAATAAATTCCTTTCTCAAGTTTTTTAATATCAATATTAGAATTAAAATTTGGCAAACTTAAAACCAAACTTCCTTTTACATCAACAATAGAAATTTTATTTACATCATTTTCTAAATAAGAACTTCCTAAACTTATATTTAAAACATCACTTGCAGGATTTGGGTAAATAGTAACATTTCTTTCTTTCAAAATAATTTCTGAAACATTTAAATTTGGAACAGTACAAAACGCTGGACCATAGTAATTTGTTGTAGTTATTCCAGTTGGAGTTACATATTTAAAAGTATAAGTTGTACCAGAAACAGTATAGTTTGTAGCATATCCAGAAACACCATTTAAAGAATATAAAGTGTTATAACCATTGCTTGAATTTGCTATACAAGAAGTAATTAAAGCTCCATTTAATGGTGTCCAATTTTCAGTTCTAACAGGATTTCCTTGCGGTTGCGGTATAATTTGTAAACTAGTATCTTCTGTAACTTGACCAACCATATTTCCAATCATATATGGCGCAGTTGCCGTTCCATGATAATGATAAATACCATTAAAATAATGTCCATGATTAGCGTCAAGTGTAGCCATTGTTGCTCCAGTTGGTTCTAAACTTCCATAAACTGCAAAACCATCAAAGGCAAATGCAATAGGTAAATTAAAAGTAGTTTGTCCTAAAGATATTAAATGTAAAGGCGCAGTATGATAATGATAATCATCGCCACGACCACAATGACCACCATAATTGTCAAGTTGACCATCAAGAAAAGCGTCAACTCCAGTATTAGTAAACGGATTAAAAATTGGAACTCCATTTACAGCAGTGGCAATAGCACCTCTTGTAAAATGCATTGCCGAAACTGGAACCGGAGTTGCTGCCAAAACCGGATTTAATGGAAATTGCCAATAATTAGGATTAATATAACATTTAGCCATTGGTACTTGCTGTTGCCAACCGTGATTAGAAATTCCAACCATCATAGTATGATTAGGAATTGCTTTAGAATTTACATAAAAAAAATTAGCATCATAACTCGAACTTACAGTAGATGTAAAAGGTGCAAATGCAGATGTTACAAATGCAGGATCAGTTATTGAAAGTGATTTTTTAGCAAAACTAAATAAGGTAAATAACGAACCTAAGCATACTATAGGAATTAAATAGATCAATTTATTTCTACTTTTATATTTGAACAATAAAAAACTTAATAAAATTAAAAATGTGGCAATAATTATAAACTTTAAAAATAAATTCAGCTCATTTCTAGAGTACGTTTTATTATTTACAGGTTTATTTATAGAATTTACCGTTACTATTTTATGCGTAATATAATTTTGATCTTCACTAGAAAAAGAACTTAAAGGGAAATTTAAAATTATATTATTAGCATTCTCAATATATACGTTTCCATTTTTAAACATCGAAAATGATCCTTCAACAGTTTTATTTTGACTTTCAATTTTCCAATGTCTTAAAATTTCATTTTCATTATTTATAATGTGTCCATAAATAATGTTAGCGAACAGTAAGAAAAAAATTAGTTTATATTTCATTATAAAAATTGTTTGTAAGTTTAGTATTCCTATATTTTTCAAATTTACAACATTTAGTTTTACATTATTATTACACTTGTTACAAAAAAACTTTACAATACAAAAAGAACTCTCCTATTATCATAAACAAATAATCAAAAATTTAAAAGTAATCTTATATTTTAGTAATAATAAATTAGTCTTATATTTGAACTTTAAAAAATTGTATAAAAAATGAAAATACTTGAAGGAAAAGTAGCCATAATTACTGGAGCAAGTCGCGGAATTGGAAGTGGAATTGCTAAAGTTTTTGCACAACACGGAGCAAATATAGCTTTTACTTACAGTTCATCTGTAGAATCTGCATTAGCGTTAGAAACAGAGTTGAATGCTTTGGGAATAAAATCTAAAGGTTTTCAAAGTAATGCTGCCAACTTTAATGAAGCACAAAAATTAATAGATGATGTACTTGTAGAGTTTGGAAACATTGATATTTTAATAAATAATGCCGGAATAACAAAAGATAATTTGCTTATGAGAATGAGCGAAGAAGATTTTGATAAAGTAATCGAAATAAACTTGAAATCTGTTTTTAATATGACCAAAGCAGTTCAAAAAACAATGCTTAAAAACAGAAAAGGTTCTATCATAAATATGAGCAGTGTAGTAGGAGTTAAAGGAAATGCTGGTCAAACTAATTATGCAGCATCTAAAGCAGGTATGATTGGGTTTACAAAATCGGTTGCATTAGAATTGGGTTCTAGAAACATTCGTTGCAACGCCATTGCGCCAGGATTTATAGAAACAGAAATGACTGCCAAACTCAACGAAGATGTGGTACAAGGATGGAGAGATTCTATTCCATTAAAACGTGGCGGAACTCCAGAAGACGTTGCCAACGCTTGTCTTTTCTTCGCTTCAGATATGAGCGCTTACGTTACAGGTCAAGTTATGAATGTGTGCGGCGGAATGCTTACTTAATAAAATGTTTATTGTTTAAAGTTTGTTGTTTATAGTTAAAACAATAAACAACAAACCAAAAACTACAAACGATATCAATGAATACATCTACAATTTTACTTTTAATTTTATCAGTTTTTATAGCTGCTGCAATATCCTTTTTTCAATATTTTTATAAAAATAAAAATTATGCTAAAACCAATTTGCTTTTAGCGTTTTTACGTTTTATATCAATTTTTGGGTTACTACTTTTATTAATAAACCCAATTATGAGTAGAAGTACACTAGAAACTTTAAAAACGCCATTGCCAATTGTAATAGATAATTCAAGCTCAATGGTAGATTTAAAAGCGAATATTTCAGCCAAAGAAATATATGAAAAATTAGTTTCAAATGCTGATTTAAAAAATAAATTTGACATTCAATCTTATAAATTTGATTCTGATTTTGTATCAATAGAAAACTCAAATGAAATTAATTTTAAAGGAAATCAAACCAATATTGACGAAGTTGCAAAAAATATAAAAAGTATCAATAAAAATTTAATTTTTCCAACAGTTTTAATTTCTGATGGAAATCAAACTTCTGGTGCCGATTATGTTTTTCAATTTAATCTAAATAACAAAGTATATCCCATGGTTGTTGGTGATACAACCACTTATTTAGATTTAAAAATCAATCAAATAAATGTAAATAAATATGCTTTTCATAAAAATAAATTTCCTGTAGAAGTATTTTTGCAGTATGCTGGAACCAAATCTGTAACTGCCAATTTTTCAATTTCTAATGGAAACAATGTACTTTCTAAACAAAGTATTGCATTTTCTCCATCTAAAAAATCAGAAGTTTTAAACATTTTATTGCCAGCAGATAAAACTGGTTTACAAGTTTTTACAGCTAAAATTTCATCATCAGAAAACGAAAAAAACACTTATAATAATAGTAAAAAATTTGCAGTTCAAATTATAGATCAAAAATCGGAAGTTGCGATAATATCATCCATAAATCATCCAGATTTAGGTGCAATTAAACGAAGTATTGAAACTAATGCACAACGCAAAGTAACTATACTTAAACCAAATCAAGTTAATGAATTAAGTAAATATAATGTATTGGTTTTATATCAACCAACAGCCGATTTTAAACAAGTATTTGATGCTAATAAAAATTTAAAAATAAACGCTTTAATTGTAACAGGAAATAATACTAATTTTGGATTTTTAAACCAACAACAAAATCAAATAGATTTTAAAATGTCAACCCAAAAAGAAGATTATTTATCTAATTTTAAATCAGATTTTAATCTTTTTGCAACAGATAATATTGGATTTGAAAATTTTCCACCATTAGAAAATCCGTACGGAACAATAACTGCCAAAGAAAATGTTTCTGTTTTACTTTCTTCAAGTATTAGAAATGTAGAAACAAATTTTCCATTATTAGCATTTTCTGAAAATCTAGGAAAAAGAAATGCTTTTTTAATGGGTGAAAACATTTGGAAATGGCGTGCACAAAGCTTTGTAGACAAAAAATCGTTTGATGAGTTTGATGTTTTTATAGATAAAATTATCCAATTTTTAGCTTCTAACGATTCTAAAAAATCATTAATAGTAAATCACGAGCAATTTTATAATTCTGGCGATGCATTAGAAATTACAGCACAATATTTCAATAAAAATTACGAATTTGACGAAAAAGCAAGATTAACAATTGCTGTAACCAATACTAAAACCAAGCAATTAAAACGGTATGATTTATTAAAAACTACCAATAGTTTCAAAGTAAATCTTGATGGTTTAGCCGCAGGAAATTATTCTTTTACGGTTAAAGAGTTAAATTCAAATGCTTCGTATTCAAGTACTTTTGAAATTTTAGATTTTGATATAGAAAAACAATTTGTAAACCCAGATTTGTCTAAATTAAAACAATTAGCATTACAAACTAAAGGAACAGCATTTGTTCCCAACCAAATTGATGAGTTAATAAAACAATTGTTATCTAATCAAGAGTATAAAGCTATTCAAAAAAACGTAGTTACTAAAACTCCTTTTATAGATTGGGTTTGGTTGCTTGTTTTAATTGCAATTTCTCTTGCTGTTGAATGGTTAATTAGAAAATATAATGGTCTTTTATAAGTCAAATTATTTTTGATATTTTTTCTTTTTCAATAAATAACTTGCCGTTTGATAATAGGAAATTGTTTCATTTATTAAATCGATTCGTTCTTTTGCCAAAGGTTTTTGCTCGTAATAAATTTGAAATTCTGAAGCCAAATTTCCTTTAGTTTGCAAGGTCAATTGAAATTGTTTTGCTTTTCTAACTGGCGAAATTATTGTCATAATATCATCTTTTATCAATCCTAAATCTTGATAAGTAGCCACAAATGCTCTAGGTTTATAATCAGATTTAAATACATCTTGTCCATAAAATTTACTTTCGTAACTAAAATTTAATAAGCCAAAAAGTGTTGGCATTACATCAATTTGCGACATTAAAGTGTTAAAATGTTTCGGTTCTATAAATTTTGGCGAATAAATCATGGCAGGAATTCTATATTTATCTGCAGGAAGTTCTGTTTTGCCAGAGCTGGATGCACAATGATCGGCAACAATTACAAAAACTGTGTTTTTAAACCAAGACTGTTTTTGAGCCATTTCAAAAAACTTTTTCATTGCATAATCTGTATATTTTACGCCACCTTCACGAGATTTTGCTGTTCCAGAAATATCAATTTTTCCTTCAGGAAATGTAAATGGTCTGTGATTACTAACTGTCATTATGTGATTAAAAAAAGGTTTTTTTAGCTTTGCTTCATCATTCATAACTTTGATTGCTTTATTGTACATATCTTCATCGCAAACTCCCCAAATATTGTCAAAGGTAATTTCGTTAGTTGCAAACGATTTTTTATCTACAATATCATAACCGTTTCCTCCAAAAAAACTTTGCATATTATCAAAAAAGGCATCTCCACCATAAAGATATTTTGTGGTATAACCTCTTTGTTTAAACAAATTTCCTGTAGAAAATTTGTTTTTATTATCTTCTCTTTTTACCACACTTTCTCCAGCAGTTGGCGGAAAACATAATGTTACAGCTTCCAATCCTCGAACTGTTCTATTTCCTACTGCATATAAATTGGTAAAAAGTAAACTTTTAGTAGCTAAAGAATCTAAAAACGGAGTAATATTTTGCTCGTTTCCATACATTTTCATAAACTCGGCACTGTAACTTTCAATGGTTATTAAAACTACATTTTTATGATTTTCTGCTGCTTCACTTTGTATATTTCTTAGTGATGAATTTCCAGAAATACTAGGAATTTGATTTTTTAATAAAGCAAATGCTTCATCATTAGGAAGTGTTTTATAAAACTTTTCATAATCTAATTCACTATTTTTAAATGCTAAATAAAATTTATATAATCCATTAGCTTGCAATTCATTAGTAAAAACATTTTGAGAGTTTTCAAGTTTTGCTATATTTGGAATTACTAATAAAGAAATCAAAAATAATACTGCATAAACTCCAATATTTTTTAATTTATTATTAAATGTTGGTAAATTTTCAAGAAAATAAGTAGTTCTTTTCACAATTAAGTTGGTAATTGAAATGGTAATAATTCCAATGCCAATAAACAGCGGAATTACAGGATACGATTCCATAATATTTCCAATCACTGTATTGGTATAAACCAAATAATCTACAGCTATAAAATTGTAACGAACACCAAATTCATTCCAAAAAAAGTATTCACTTACGGCATTTTGAACAATTATTAAGACAAAAATAAAGATTGTAATTGAATATAAAACTAGTCTAATTTTACTTCTGTATTTAGGAAAAAACAGCAATAAGGCAAAGAAAAAAGATTTTAAACCTACAAATGCCAAACCAATTTCGGGCAGCGAACCACCATATTCGTGTAAAATTGATTTTCCAGATAAAATATAAATGAGTAATAAAACTAAAATACTAAAAATTATATAACCTAAGGGTTTATCATATTTAGAATTGGATAAAAAAATTAAATAAACCCAAAGCAATAAACTTGCAACAATAAATACAAAAAAATCGGATATTAGTCCAAATCCAAATAATTTTAAACTATCAGCAAAGCTAAAACTAGTTTGAGTTATTGGATGAAAAAAAAGAATCAATCTAGTTACTACGCTAACAATTAAATATAACAAAAACAAATTATAAAATGGAGATTTTTTTGAAAAATAGTGCATATTGTAGTTTAAATAAATTTAAAAACAAAGAAACAATATAATTTCATTTATATTTGAAAATTAAATTTAATTTTTACTAAATGAACGATGCACATTTACACATGGTTGTAAACCATTTTCCAATTATTGGAACAATTTTTGGCTTAGGAATTCTTATTGCAGCATTATTTTTAAAAAATAATATTCTTAAAAATACAGCTTATGTTTTATTTGCTATTGCAGCAATTTTTGCATTTGCATCAATGAATACAGGAGAAGGCGCAGAAGAAATAGTGGAGGATTTTCCAAATATAGGAAAGCAAATAATTCATGAACACGAAGAATTAGCAGAAAAATTTGCAATAGTAATGTATGTTTTAGGAGTTGCATCATTGTTAGGTTTGTATTTAAACTTAAAAAATAATGCTAAAGCCAAATTAATGTCTTTTTTAATTTTAACAGTTGCAATTGTTGGAATAATTTTATCAAAAGCTGTTGGTACTTCTGGAGGAGAAATTCGTCATACAGAAATTCGAGAAAACTCGGTAGAATCTGCTATAAATAAAATTGAAAACAAAGAATTAGAAACTAAAGACACAGAATAAACAAATCATAATATTTCATAAAGTTTACAAATAATTTGGTTTGTACTTTTATTTACGTTTACATTTGCAAAAATAATTACAACAAAAAATGTTTTTAAACAATTTACATCATCACCATTTTCATAGTTGCTCTCAGGCGAAGTGTTAATGATATGCGTGTAAATCACAATATATAAAACCCGTTTGAGTACATCAATCGGGTTTTTTTATATCTACTCAAGTTGTACTCATTCAAATAAATTAATCCAAAAAAAAGTAATGAGTACATTAAAAATTGCAATTCAAAAATCAGGACGTTTAAACGAAGACAGCATTCAAATTCTAAAAGATTGTGGTATTTCTATAAACAATGGAAACGATCAACTAAAAGCCGAAGCAACTAATTTTCCACTAGAAATTTTGTTTCTTAGAAATTCAGATATTCCACAATATTTAATTGATGGAGTAGTAGATGTTGCAATTCTTGGCGATAATCTTTTAGTAGAAAAAGGTCAAAATATACAAGTTGTAGAAAAATTAGGATTTTCTAAATGCAAGGTTTCTGTTGCCGTTCCTAAAACATTTCAATACAATTCAATTCAAGATTTAGAAGGATTACGAATTGCAACATCTTATCCAAATACCGTTTTAAATTATTTTAAATCTAAAAAGGTTACAGTCGATTTACATCAAATTTCTGGTTCTGTTGAAATAGCACCTAATATTGGTTTATCAGATGCCATTGTAGATATCGTTTCTAGCGGAAGTACTTTATTTAAAAACAACCTTAAAGAAGTTGAAGTTATTCTTAAAAGTGAAGCTGTTTTGGCAGTTTCACCATCAATTTCTAATGAAAATCAAATCATTTTAGATAAATTATTATTCAGAATACAATCTGTTTTAAAAGCCAGAAAATCCAAATACATTCTGATGAATATTCCAAATAATAAAATTGAAGAAATAAGTAAAATTCTACCAGTTTTAAAGAGTTTAACAGTAATGCCATTGGCAGAAAAAGGTTGGAGTAGTGTACATTCAGTGATAGAAGAAGAAACTTTTTGGGATGTAATTGATCAATTAAAAAATGCTGGCGCAGAAGGAATTTTAGTTTGCCCAATAGAGAAAATGGTACTTTAAAGAACAAAGAAAAGAGAATAAAGAAAAGAGAATAAAGAAAAGAGAACAAAGAAAATAGAACAAAGAAAATAGAACAAAGAAAATAGAACCTTAATGACCTTAATCTTTCTTAATGGTTTAAAAAATAAAGAAACTTAGCGTCTTTGAGAGAATAAAACCTTAATGACCTTAATTTTTCTTAATGGTTAAAAAAATATAAAACACAGAAGTTTAGCATTTTTGCGAGAATAGAACCTTAATGACCTTAATCTTTTTTAATGGTTAAAAAAATAAAGAAACTTAGCATCTTTGAGAGAATAAAATCTTAATGACCTTAATTTTTCTTAATGGTTTAAAAAGCATAAAACTTAAAGTCTCTGTAGCAAAAAAATAAAAAAATGAATAAAATAGTAAATCCAAAACAAGAAAACTGGTCTAAAATTTTAAAAAGACCAACCCAATCGTTTGAAGCAATTGAAGAAACTGTAAAACAAATCTTCAAAGAAGTTCAAACAAAAGGTGACATTGCAATTGCAAAATATTCTTCCATTTTTGACGGAATTTCAGTTGAAAATTTATTAGTTTCAAATGATGAAATCGCTCAAACAAATACAGAAATCTCTCAAGAATTAAAAGAGGCAATACAATTAGCAAAATCTAATATTGAGAAATTTCACCAAGCACAAAAAACATTAAAAATTGAAATTGAAACTACTGAAGGCGTTTATTGCTGGCAAGAAAAAAGACCAATTACCAAAGTTGGATTGTACATTCCTGGCGGAACAGCTCCATTATTTTCAACAGTTTTAATGTTAGCGATTCCAGCCAAAATTGCAGGTTGTAAAGAAATAATTTTGTGTTCGCCAACAAACAAAAACGGAAAAATAAATCCAGCAATTATTTACGCTGCTAATTTATGTGGCGTAACCAAAATTTACAAAGTTGGTGGCATACAAGCCATTGCAGCTATGACATTTGGAACAGAATCTATTGAAAAAGTGTATAAAATTTTTGGACCAGGAAATCAATATGTTACAGTTGCAAAACAATATTCAACACAATTTGGAACCGCGATTGATATGCCTGCTGGACCAAGTGAATTATTAATTTTTGCTGATGAATCTGCCAAAGCAAACTATGTCGCATCCGATTTATTAAGCCAAGCAGAACATGGCATTGACAGTCAAGTAATTCTAGTTTCAACTTCAAAAGAATTAATTAATGAAGTAGAAAATGAAATAAATCTGCAAATTCAAAGTTTACCAAGAAAAGAAATTGCTCAAAAAGCGATTGAGAATTCAAAATTAATCTATGTTGAAACAAATCAAATTGCTTTAGATTTAATTAATGAATATGCACCAGAACACTTAATTATTTGTTCTAAAAAAGAAAATTTCTTTGTAGAAAATATAGAAAATGCAGGATCTATTTTTATTGGTAATTTTACTCCAGAAAGTGCTGGCGATTATGCTTCTGGAACCAATCATACACTGCCAACAAACGGATTTGCAAAGAATTATTCTGGTGTAAATTTAGACAGTTTTTTAAAGTCAATGACGTTCCAAAAGATTACAGAAAATGGAATCCAAAACATTGGAAAAGCCATAGAAATTATGGCCGAAGCCGAAGGATTACAAGCTCATAAAAATGCAGTTACATTTAGATTAAATGATTTAAAATAATAAAAACTTAATGAAACTTAATGCCTTAATGTTTAAATAAAAATAATATATTAAAATTTTAATTGTTTAAAAAAATGAAAGATTTCAATATCCAAAACATAACAAGAGAAAACGTAAAAAAAATGAGTCCATATTCCTCTGCAAGAGACGAATTTAAAGACTTTACACACACTATGGTTTATCTTGACGCCAACGAAAATCCATTTCAAAACGGAATGAATCGTTATCCAGATCCGCAACAAAAAAAATTAAAAGCCATTTTATCAAAGCAAAATAAAATTGCAGAGAATCAAATTTTATTAGGAAACGGAAGTGATGAAGTACTAGATTTACTATATAGAGCTTTTTGCGAACCTTATAAAGACAACGTAATTACACTTCCTCCAACCTACGGAATGTATGGTGTTTTGGCTAACATTAATGCAATAGAAAATAAAGAAGTCTTATTATCATCTGATTTTCAACCTAATGTAGATGAAATTATAAAAGAAGTAGACGAAAATACTAAAATTATATTTTTATGTTCACCCAATAATCCATCTGGAAATTCATTTAATGACGAATCAATTTTAAAAATTCTTAAAAATTTTAAAGGAATTGTTGTTCTTGACGAAGCATATATCGATTTCTCAGAAAATGATAGTTATCTGTCAGACTTAAAAATATATCCAAATTTAGTTATCATTCAAACCTTGTCTAAAGCATATGCAATGGCAGGTTTACGCATCGGAATTTTGTATGCTTCACCAGAAATAATTACCGTTTTAAACAAAATAAAACCACCTTATAATGTAAATGTTGCTTCACAAGAATCAGCAGAAAAAAAATTATTACAAAGCACACTTGAAGCACAAGTAAAAAAAATAAAAACAGAGCGAAATAAACTTTTAAAAGCATTAGCAAGTTTTAAATTTGTAGAGAAAATTTTTCCTACTGATGCCAATTTTATTTTAATAAAAGTAGACGATGCAACCTTGCGTTACAATCAATTAATCGAAAAAGGAATTGTGGTTCGCAACAGAAGTAATCAACCTTTATGCGAGAATTGCCTAAGAATTACTATCGGAAATAAAGAAGAAACAGAACAATTAATTACTATTTTAAAATCGTTATAATGGCACAAAAAATATTATTTATAGATCGTGACGGAACAATAATTAAAGAAACTAGTGACGAAAAAATTGATGGTTTTGAAAAAGTAACTTTCTATCCGAAAAGCTTAACTTTTTTATCCAAAATTGCAACAGAATTAAATTATAAATTAGTAATGATAACCAATCAAGACGGTTTAGGAACAACTTCTTTTCCAGAAAATACCTTTTGGCCAGTTCACAATTTCATAATTAAAACATTTGAAAATGAAGGTGTTACCTTTGATAAGATTTTCATTGATAAAACATTTCCATTAGAAAATGCAAATACAAGAAAACCACGAACTGGATTGCTAACAGATTATTTTTCTACAAATTATGATTTAAAAAATTCCTATGTAATTGGCGACAGATTGACTGATGTAGAATTGGCTAAAAACTTAGGTTCAAAAGCTATTTTTATAAACGACAATACCAATTTGGGAACCTCAGAAATCACTTCTAAAAGAGAAGAATTAGATAATTTCATTGCTAAAGAAACCAACGATTGGGAAGAAATTTATACGTTTTTAAAATTAGAAAACCGCAAAGAAAATTATTATAGAAAAACCAATGAAACAGAAATTTCTATAAGTTTAGATCTTGACGGAACAGGAAAAAGCAACATAAAAACTGGTCTTGATTTCTTCGATCACATGCTCGATCAAATTGCACGTCACGGACAAATGGATTTAGAAATTCTAGTCAAAGGCGATTTGCAAGTAGATGAGCATCATACAATTGAAGATACAGCAATTGCACTTGGAGAAGTATTTGCAAAAGCATTATCTAATAAATTAGGAATAGAAAGATACGGATTTACACTTCCAATGGACGATTGTTTGGCGCAAGTTGCCATCGATTTTGGTGGAAGAAATTGGCTAGTTTGGGAAGCCAATTTTAAACGTGAAAAAATTGGAGAAATGCCAACAGAAATGTTCTATCACTTTTTTAAATCGTTCACCGATGGCGCAAAAGCAAACCTAAATATTAAAGCCGAAGGCACAAACGAACACCATAAAATTGAAGCTATTTTTAAAGCATTTGCCAAAGCAATAAAAGTTGCAGTAAAACGAGATGCAAGCAAAATGATTTTGCCATCAACCAAAGGAATGTTATAATTTAAACTATACAATCAAATTTATATAACTTAATGAACCTTAATATCTTAAGGTTTATAAAAGATGAAAATATAATAGTTTAAAATACTAAAAAAAACTCAGCATATATGAAAATTGCAATAATAAATTACGGCGCAGGAAACATTCAAAGCATACAATTTGCCTTGCAAAGATTGGGTTATCAAGGAGTTTTAACTAACAATCCAAACGAAATTTTAACAGCAGATAAAGTAATTTTTCCTGGAGTTGGAGAAGCAAGTTCGGCAATGAAAAAGCTCAAAGAAAGTGGTTTAGAACAATTAATTCCAACACTAAAACAGCCAGTTTTGGGCATTTGTTTGGGCATGCAACTACTATGCAACCATTCTCAAGAAGGCAACACAAACGGATTAGGAATTTTTAATGTAAACGTTGTAAAATTTACTAACAAAGTAAAAGTTCCACAAATGGGTTGGAATACCATAACTAATTTAAAATCAGAACTTTTCAATCAAATTTCTGATGATCAATACCTATATTTAGTTCACAGTTTTTACGCACCAAAATGCCAAGAAACAATTGCAATTACCAATTATGAAGTAGAATATTCATCAGCATTACAAATAAATAATTTTTACGGAGTACAATTTCATCCAGAAAAAAGTGGCAAAATAGGCGAACAAATTTTAAATAATTTTTTAAAAATATAGTTTTTTATTTGGGCGTTCGAGCGTGCTTTACATTGCAATCTTTTATTCCGTAAAAACTTCATAAAAGGATTTCCATTTCAATCACTAACGCAGTATCAATATCAATATCAAAGAACAATTTCAAAAGTCAATCTCAAAATCAAATTTAAACTTCGAGAATAAAAAAATGAGAATAATTCCAGCAATAGACATAATCGACGGAAAATGCGTCCGACTTTCAAAAGGCGATTATGCTACCAAAAAAATATATAATGAAAATCCGCTTGAAGTTGCAAAACAATTTGAAGCACACGGAATTCAATATCTGCATTTAGTGGATTTAGATGGAGCAAAATCGAGCAAAATTGTAAATCATAAAATTTTAGAACAAATTGCTTCAAAAACCAATCTCAAAATAGATTTTGGTGGTGGTTTAAAATCAAATTCTGATTTACAAATAGCTTTTGAAAGTGGCGCAAATCAAGTTACTGGTGGAAGTATAGCTTTAAAAAATCCAAATTTATTTCAAGAATGGATATCAAAATATAGTTCAGAAAAAATAATTCTCGGAGCAGATGCTAATAATGAAAAAGTTGCAATTTCTGGTTGGTTAGAAGAAAGTAATCAAGATTTAATTCCGTTTATTCAAAATTATCAAGAAAAAGGTATTCAATATGTAATTTGTACAGACATTGCCAAAGACGGAATGCTTGAAGGACCAAGTTTTGATTTGTACAAAAAAATATTAGAAAATTGTAATTCCAATTTGTCATCTCGAGCGCAGTCGAGAGAAAACATTAAACTTATCGCTTCTGGCGGAATTTCAACATTTGATGAACTTCCAAAATTAGCAGCATTAGGTTGCGAAGGAACTATTATTGGAAAAGCAATTTATGAAAATCGAATTTCTTTAAAACAACTAGAAGATTATATTTTAATATCCTAACAGGTTTTAAAAACCTGTTAGGTATCAATTTTAAACAAATATATGTTAACAAAAAGAATCATTCCTTGTCTAGATATAAAAGATGGTAGAACTGTAAAAGGAGTCAACTTTCTTGAACTAAAAGACGCAGGAAATCCAATGGAATTAGCCAAAAAATATTCAGAAAATGGCGCAGACGAACTAGTTTTTCTTGATATTTCTGCAACAGAAGAACGAAGAAAAACATTAGTAAATTTGGTTAGAAATGTTGCAGAAACAATAAATATTCCATTTACAGTTGGTGGCGGAATTTCGTCAATTTCCGATGTTGAAATTTTGCTTAAAAATGGCGCAGATAAAGTTTCTATAAATTCATCAGCAATTAGAAATCCACAATTAATAAACGATTTAGCAAAAGAATTTGGAAGTCAATGCATAGTTGTAGCAATAGATGCAAAGCAAGTTAATGGACATTGGAAAGTACATTTAGTAGGAGGAAAGCAAGCTACAGATTTAGATTTATTTTCTTGGGCAAAAGAAGTTGAAACTCGTGGCGCAGGCGAAATACTTTTCACATCCATGAACAACGACGGAACCAAAAACGGATTTGCAAACGAAGCTTTAGCCCAACTTTCGAGAATTGTAAATATTCCAATAATTGCTTCTGGTGGAGCAGGAACAATGCAACATTTTGAAGAAGCTTTT
Organism: Flavobacterium sp.; assembly: GCA_043768185.1. GTDB lineage: Bacteria > Bacteroidota > Bacteroidia > Flavobacteriales > Flavobacteriaceae > Flavobacterium. The sequence continues at coordinate 1,706 of JAYVKR010000277.1, read as the reverse complement.
ACACTTGGAAATGCAGATGCAGCTTTGGCCGCAAGTGTTTTTCATTATAATGAAATACAAATTCTAGAGTTAAAAAAATATTTAAAAAGTAAAAACATACCAATTAGAATTTAATAATTTTTACACCTGACAGGTTTTTTAAACCTGTCAGGTGTAAAACTTAAAAAAATAAATATGAAACCAAATTTCAATAAAAATCCAGATAATTTGCTTCCAGCAATAATTCAAGACAGTGAAACCAAAAACGTTTTAATGCTTGGCTATATGAACGAAGAAGCATATTTAAAAACTTTAGAAACCAGCAAAGTAACTTTTTTTAGTCGATCTAAAAACAGATTATGGACAAAAGGTGAAGAAAGCGGTAATTTTCTTGAACTTAAATCTATAAAATTAGATTGCGATTCAGATACTTTTTTAATCCAAGTAAAACCATTTGGACCAACTTGTCATACCGGAACTGACACTTGTTGGGCAGAAAATAATGATGATAATTATGGTTTTTTGTCTAATTTAGAAACTATAATCTCTGAAAGAAAAAACAACTTATCTGATGAAAGTTATGTTGCTTCTTTGTTTAAAAAAGGAATTAATAAAATAATTCAAAAGGTTGGAGAAGAAGCTGTTGAAGTTGTAATTGAAGCCAAAGATAATGACGATAATTTATTTTTAAATGAAAGTGCCGATTTGCTTTTCCATTATTTAATTCTGCTTCAAGCTAAAGGTTTTCAGTTGAATGATGTTATAGCCGTTTTAAAATCGCGCAACAAATAATGACTTATTTTAAAGATAATTTATTCAAGTTGAATGACTAATAAATTATCAATTAAAATTGTCATTTCATTTGAATATAAAAAATCAAAAAACTATATTTACTTTTTACAATAGTGTTTAGATTTAATGAAAATGACCGAAGAAAATCCAATAAAAAATAATTCAACAAACAAGAAAATAGTTGAGCCACAACTCAATATAATTCTCACAACCGACGAAGATGATGATCGTCCGGTTTATATTTCTGGGAATTTTAATAATTGGATTACACAAGACAAAGCATTTGAAATGGAAAAAATAGAAAATGGTTTGTATCATTTTAAATTTCCATATAATTATACATTTCCAGAAGAATTAGTATACAAATTCACTCGTGGTGATTGGAGTGAAGTAGAAATTGACAAGTACGGAAACCGAACAGAAAATAGAACTTCCAAACGTAAAAACGGAGTAAAAAAGGAACACGTAGCCAAATGGCGTAAAAATTGGTTGCCTTTTAAAAATAGTTTTCTACCTATAGTTAAACTAATTTCAGAAGAGTTTGAAATTCCGCAGCTCAATAAAACCAGACGAGTTTGGGCGTTGTTACCTCACGATTATGAAACTTCTAATTTAAATTATCCTGTTCTTTATCTTCAAGATGCGCAGAATTTATTTAATAAAAATGCGCAATATGGAAATTGGGAAATAGATAAAAAATTGGCTGTAATGGCAGAATATAATATTGGTAAAATAATAATTATTGCTGTAGAACATGCTGAAAAAGAACGAATTAAAGAATACAATGTTGGAAATACAGTACTTGGAAATGGTCAAGGAAAAAAGTATATTCGATTTCTTACTGATACTTTAAAACCTTTTATAGACGAAAATTTTAGAACAAAATCCGATAGAGAAAATACAGGAATTGGTGGAAGTTCAATGGGTGGATTGGT
>JAYVKR010000276.1:0-3553 GCA_043768185.1 Flavobacterium sp. | reverse complement strand
AATTAAAGTAAAATTATTCCAAATAGTTGGTGAAAAAAGCAAAAACAAAAAGAAAAAAAGCATTGGATAACCACTGTCTTTAGTCAATCCGTTCTTTTTGCAAATAAAATTTACTAAAAAAAATGATCCTAAAATTAAACCTAAAACTACAGCTTTTTTAGCAATTTCTATAACCGAATTAAACCAATTAGTATCTTGAAATTGTACTATAGAAAAGCATACTAATATCAAAATTAGAAGTAAAGAATAATTAATTGGTGTAGATTTTTTAAAAATGCTTGTTATCATAAGGATATTTTATACTTTTGTGGTGTAAATATAACACTTGTTTAAAAATGAAAGCATTTTTCGAAGGAATACAATCACTATTTGTAGATTTTTTATTGTTACCACACGAAGCATTGAGAAAACTAGAGCTATCAACTTGGTTTGGTGCAAATATTATCAACTGGATTTTAATGGGAATTTGTGCCTATTATATGGTATATTGGGTAAAACAATTGCAATTACACAAAAACAATAATGAGGAAACTCAAGATACAACGGCACATTCTTTCTTAAAATAGGTCAAAGCCAATATCTTTTCTAAAATATATCTTATCAAAGTATAGCTTGTCTATATTTTGATAAGATTTTTTTATGGCTTCTTGAAAGCTTTCGCCAAATGATGTAACAGCAATAACACGACCACCATTAGTTAAAACTTTTCCATTTTCTAATTTTGTTCCTGCATGAAAAACAATTGAATCATCAATATTTTCAAATCCAAAAATTTCAAATCCTTTTTCATATTCTTCAGGATAACCTCCAGAAACTACCATAATTGTTGTAGCACTTCTTTCGTCTATTTCTAATGAAACTTTGTCTAATGTTTGATTTCCAACGGCTTGAAAAAGTGCTACCAAATCACTTTTTAATCTAGGAATTACAACTTCTGTTTCTGGATCGCCCATTCTTACATTGTATTCAATAACAATTGGTTCGCCTTTTACAACTATTAAACCGATGAAAACAAATCCTTTATAATCAATTCCGTCAAGTTGAAATCCAGCAATTGTTGGTTTTACAATTCGGTTTTCAATTTTTTCTAATAAAACTGCATCCGCAAATGGAACTGGAGAAACTGCGCCCATTCCACCAGTATTTAATCCAGTATCTGCTTCGCCAATTCGTTTATAATCTTTTGCCGTTGGCAGAATTTTATAATTTTTTCCGTCGGTTAATACAAAACAACTCAATTCAATTCCGTCAAGAAATTCTTCAATAACAACCTTTGCACTTGCCAATCCAAATTTTTCATGAACCAACATATTTCTTAATTCAGCTTTTGCTTCTGCCAAATCTTTAATTATTAAAACGCCTTTTCCAGCAGCCAAACCATCAGCTTTGAGAACATATGGCGGTTGTAAAGTTTCTAGAAATCGACAACCTTTTTCTACAGTATCTTTTGTAAAACTATCATAAGCTGCAGTTGGAATTTTGTGTTTAATCAAAAATTCTTTGGCAAATTCTTTACTTCCTTCTAGTTGCGCACCAACTTTTGATGGACCAATAACTGGAATATGATTTATATCAGAATCTGTTACAAAAAAATCATAAATACCTGCAACCAATGGATCTTCTGGACCAACAACAATCATTGCTACTTTTTCTGCTAAAGCAAAAGTTTTTAAAGCATGAAAATCTAAAATATTTAAGTTAACATTCGTAGCGATTTGCGAAGTTCCAGCGTTTCCTGGAGCAACAAATAATTTAGAACATTTTAAAGATTGCAGCATTTTCCATGCTAAAGCGTGTTCTCTTCCACCAGAACCGAGTAGTAAAATTGTCATTGTGTTGTATTTAATCTGAACTTGTTTTAGATTCTCATCCGAATAATTCTCAGTTTTATTTGTCGTACAAAAATAGTTTGTTTTAAATAGAAAAAATAATTTATTTTACTTACCTTTGACGTTAGTAACGTAAAAGATATGATAATTTCATTTGGCTCAAAAGAAACTGAAAAGATTTGGAATGGTGTTTTACTAAAAAAACCATCTAAAGAAATTCAAGAAATAGGCAGACGAAAATTAAGAATATTAAACAATTCGCAAGACTTAAACGATTTAAGAATTCCGCCATCAAATAGATTAGAAAAACTATCTGGAAACCTAAAAGAGTTTTACAGCATTAGAATTAACAAACAATGGCGAATAATTTTTATTTGGGAAAATGGAAATGCAAGTGGAGTTGAGATTATAGATTATCATTAATAAATTGAAAAACATGCAAAAATTAAAAAACATACATCCAGGCGAAATTTTATTAGAAGAATTTTTAATTCCTTTAGAAATTAGTGCTTATCGTTTATCTAAGGATTTAAAAATTCCGCAAACAAGAATTTCTGAAATCACAAAAGGAAACAGAAGAATTACTGCCGATACAGCTTTACGTTTAAGTCAGTATTTTGGAAATTCAGCGAAGTTTTGGCTTGGACTTCAAGATGATTTTGACATTGAAGAAGGTAAAGAATCTAATGAAAAAGAATTACAATCCATAAAACGATTCGAAATTCAAAAAGTAGCTTAAATGTTCCACCTTTTCAATTTATCGCTTCAAGCAAATGGTTTTCCTGTGAAGGAAGCAATTGCTGAATTTGAGAAAATTCAATCCATTTCTGATGTAGAATTTGAAAATTACGTAATAGAAAAAAGGAAAGAAATTGTTGAATATCATTTAAAAAACAATAAATCCTATCAAGAATTTGTCGGAAAATCTGAAATTCATAATTGGAATGAACTTCCGATAATGACTAAAAAGGATTTTCAGAAACCTTTATCAGAAAGACTTTCTAATAGATTTACAATTAAAGATGTTTACGTAAATAAAACTTCTGGTTCCAGTGGCGATCCATTTATTTTTGCGAAAGATAAATTTTGTCATGCCTTAACTTGGGTAAACATCATCAACCGATTTGGATGGTTCAAAATTGATTTTAATTCGTCTTTTCAAGCACGTTTTTATGGAATTCCGCTGGATTTTATCGGAAACAAAAAAGAACGATTTAAAGATTTTTTAAAGAACAGTTATCGATTCACCATTTTTGATTTGTCGGATGTTGTTTTAGAAAAGATTCTGAAACAAGTTCAGAATAAAAAATTTGATTACATAAATGGTTATACTTCTTCTATAGTTTTATTTGCAAAATTTCTTCAAAAGAAAAACATTGTTTTAACCTCGGTTTGTCCAACGTTGAAATGTTGTGTCGTTACTTCCGAAATGTTATTTGAAGAAGATAAAATTTTGATGGAAAAACAATTTGGAGTTCCAATAATCAATGAATATGGCGCTTCCGAACTAGATTTGATTGCTTTTCAAAATCCAAATGATGAATGGCAAGTAAATTCGGAAACCTTATTTGTAGAGATTTTAGACGAAAATAATAACATTTTACCAAACGGAAAAGAAGGTCGAATTGTGATTACATCGTTATACAATAAAGCACATCCATTCATTAGATATGATATTGGTGATGTTGGAATTCTTGATGAAAAAAGCACCTTCAAAAAACCAA
>JAYVKR010000275.1:0-3222 GCA_043768185.1 Flavobacterium sp. | reverse complement strand
AACAAGGAAATAAAAGTATGGGAACAACTGATTCGGTGGCGTTGCCACCACCACCACAAGAAGTAGTACAAGTAATATGAGAATGATTTTACCAATAGTTTTAAATGTTTTTATTATAGGATTATTTCTATACTCTAAACTTTTGCCTTATAAAGACAAACTAAACAATCAATACAAAGGAGTTTTTAATTTTTTCAATAGTGTTTTTACACCTGTATTAAACTTCTTAAAAAAATTTGTAAAACCTTTTCAAGTTGGGCAAGGTTTGTCAGTTGATTTAACACAAATAATTTTATTGATTTTACTTTTAATACTTCTAAACTTTAGATAAATGAGATTAGAATTACACTTTGGAGATATAACAGAATATAAAGCGGACTGCATTGTAAATGCAGCTCGTAATTCTTTATTAGGAGGTGGTGGCGTTGATGGTGCAATTCATAAAGTGGCAGGTTCTGAATTAAAAGAGTTTTGTAAAACTCTTGGTGGTTGCAAAGTTGGAGAAGCTAAATTAAGCCCAGCATTTAATTTGCCTTCAAAATTTATTATTCACACAGTTGGTCCAAGATTTTTATTTAAAAGCGAAGAAGAAATACAAGATTTAAAAAATTGCTATTTCAATTCTTTGAAAATTGCAAGTCAAGAAAAGTTTGAAACATTGGTGTTTTCAAATATTTCAACAGGAGTTTATGGTTTTCCAAAAGATTTAGCTTCGAAATTTTCTTTTGAGGTTATTAGCGATTTTTTAATGCAAAACGAATATCCTAAAAAAGTTGTTTTATGTTGTTACGATATTGAAAATTTACAACTCTATTCAAATATAATAAAAGAGAATTTATGATGAGATTACCAATATATTTTTTGATTGATACTAGTTTAAGTATGTCAGGTAAACCCATCGAAAAGGTTGAGCGGTGTATTAATGGCACATTGAAAACACTAAAATCGAATTCAAAAGCATGTGAAGATGCAATTTTAAGCATTATTACATATGGAAATAACAAAGTGTATGATTTAATAGGATACAAAGAAATTCTTGAGGTTGGAGTTCAAAAATTTCATTGTTCAGGTTTTTCAAATATAAATTATGGATTAGAAGCTGTGAAAGACAATTATAATAAAAATTTCATTAAAACAACAACAGAAAAAAAAGGAGATTGGAAGCCTATGCTTTTTGTATTTTCAGGAATAGCACCAACAACTAAAATAGATAATTCCTTAATTGATTTTTTTGAAAAAAAATTCTCACACGGACATTTAGACCACATAGAAAGTTTTGTTGGCAAAGAATTCGAAAATATATCAGAAAAAGCGAATTATACATTAATAGTGACTTCTGAAAATGAATTTGCAAGAAATAGTTTTGAAAACTATTTTACTAACGTATTTTCTTATGAAGATGTAGATTCGTTTGTTTATAAATTTAATAACTTTTTTAGATGGAATTCATAATATGAGAAGACTACCAATATATTTTCTAATTGATACAAAAACAGAACTTAAAAGTGAATATTTTAACTCACTTAATATTCTGTTAAGTATGATGTTGAATAATTTAAGAGGGAATCCAATGATGATGGAAACTGCACATTTAAGTATCAATTCTTTAAGTGAAAACAATTACAAAATTAATGATTTAGTACCTATTGATAATATCAATTCAATGCAACTAATTTCTACAGAAAGTTGCTTTTTAGGAAAAAATTTAAGTTTATTAAGTGAATATATTCAAAAAGAAAAAATTAAAATCCAGCATAGAAAACAGGATTATCCACACAATCTATTTATTTTTTTATGGAATGAATCTGATGATAATTATAAAAAGTATATAGCCCAATTAAAAAAGCAAAAAGGTAATACTGTTGTAATCACATTTTCTAACAACCTTAATATTGAAACCCTAAAATTACTATCAGAAAATATTGTAGATGCTCACACTACTGATTCACAATCGATAAGCAAATTTTTTTGGTGGGATGATGATTTAGAACTTAGTAGTTCAGAAAAAATTAATACAAGCGAAAATACAATTAACTTAAAAAAAGAAATTAGCAAATCAAACAATAGCATTGATGATTTTTTACTCCCACCTCCACCTTTAACATTAGAAAACCCAATTTTAATTAATCAAAAATGAGAAGACTACCAATATATTTTTTAATTGATGTTTCTGAATCTATGGTTGGCGACCCAATCCAGCAAGTAGAGGAAGGTTTGGCAACAATTATAAAAACACTAAAAACAGACCCAACAGCAATAGAAACCGTTTGGGTTTCAATTATAATTTTTGCAGGTCAAGCCAAAACACTTGTGCCATTGCAAGAATTAATAAATTTTTATCCACCAAAATTTCCAATTGGTAGTGGTACTTCTTTGAGCAAAGGTTTAGGACATTTAATGTTTGAGTTAAGAAAAAACACAGTAAAAACAACCCAAGAAGTAAAAGGCGATTGGAAACCAATCGTATTTTTATTTACTGATGGAGTACCAACCGACAACACAAAAAATGCTATTGCAGAATGGAAACAAAATTGGGCAAGAACAGCCAATTTAGTAGCTATTTCATTTGGTAGTGAAACAGATACACAACAATTAAGTGAACTGACAGAAAATGTTTTACACTTTAAAAACACAGATACAAACGCCTACAAACAATTTTTTAAGTGGGTAACTGATTCCATAAAAACAAGTAGCGAAAGCGTAGAAAATAATAAAACAGGTTTTGAATTAGCCAATTTAGATGAAAACACTCTTTCTAAAATTGATTTATCTAAAAATCGGAAAACCAATTTTATAGATAATAATTTTGTTGTGCTATCTGCAAAATGCCAAAACTCAAAGCGACCTTATTTAATGAAATACAAGCGATATATTTCATTAGAAAATACAGGAGATATAGCAACAGAATATAGATTAGTTGGTGCTTTTCAAGTGGATAATACCTATTTTGAATTATCAGACGAAACTACAACCAATCAAAAAATAAATACAGAAGAATTAAAAGGTGCACCTACTTGCCCTTGTTGTGGCAATCAATTTGCATTTGCCGTTTGTCAATGTAGTAAACTTCATTGTATTGGAAACGAAGAAGTAAGCATTTGTCCTTGGTGTGGCAATCAAGGTACTTATGGTGCAGGAGAAGGTGGATTTGATGTAAATAGAACACAAGGATAAAAAATGGAAGTAAAAACATACATACAGAACCTTCTCAAAGGAAAAGCT
>JAYVKR010000274.1:0-3874 GCA_043768185.1 Flavobacterium sp. | reverse complement strand
AGTTAAAAAAACCATTACCATGATTGCTACATCATTTACGGCTTGGTTTGAATTTAAAGATATTATTAATTTACCATATATTAACTAGACTTAAGCCATTAACATTAGTTTTTACGATAACTATAAATATTATAGTTTATAATTACTTTTCAAATACTATAAATGTTATAGTCGAAGACAAAAGCCATCGCATTATTTGTCTTTCTGACGAAGGAAGAATCTCTGCTAACCTGGTAAGCTAACTTGTTTTGAGTGAGCATTTTGTGGAGATTCTTCCTTCGTTAGAATGGAAAGAAGTCGCTAGAAGAATTACAATCCTGATAAAAGAAAACTACATAGGAAACACAATAAATATAGAAGTTCCAGATGCACTAGATTGAATAGTAATTTTACCATTAGTATTAAAAACCCTTTCTTGAATATTTTTAAGACCAATTCCTGGTTTATTTTGAGCAGTATTAAATCCTATTCCGTTGTCTTGTATAGACATACAAATATTATTATCATCTTTTACTATAGATATTGTTCCTTTTAATGCTTGTGAATGTTTATTAATATTGTGTACTACTTCTTGAATTATTCTGTATAAATTCATTTTTATTTTACTAGAAACTGTATCCCAATTTAGTGTTTCGTCTATTTCTAAGTGAATCTTTACTGTTTGCAATTGCGTTTGCTCTATAATTAAGCTTTCTAGCAAGGCATTGAAAGTGTTAGATTGCGAAAAAACATCAATACTTAAATTGTGCGATATGTTTCTAATTTCGTCTTCTATATCTTTAATTTTTTCTACAAGAACAAGCGCATTGTTTATTGTTTCTATATCTGTTTTTTTAGAAATTGTAAATAAATTAAATCTTGTGCTTGCCAACTTGTTTAATATATTATCGTGAAGTTCTAGCGCAATGCGTTTTTTTTCTATGTTTTTGGCTTTTTCTATAAAAGTATTTTGGTTTAACAGCAATTGATAAAAAGATTCGTTGGCTTTTTGTTGGTCTTGAAGTAAAAGAAACTCTTTATTTTTAGCACGTTGTCTATAAACTATAAATAGTAATGTAACGATTAATAAAATGCTTGCTATTATTGATGTTATAACCTATTTTTGCTTTATTGCAGTTTCTTTTTCTTTAGTAATTTCGTTGGTTTGTAATTGAATGTTGTAGAATTGATTTCTTGTAATTCTTTCTTTATCAATTAAACTATCAATTTTACTATCATATTCTTTAATAGATTTAGAAGCTTTTTCTTTATTTACATAACCAACCTGGACCAAACTATTTAAAATTGTATACGGTGATTTAGATTTTCTAGCAATAATCAGTGCCTTGTCAGCAAATAACTTTGCATTTAATGTGTCTTTTAACTTAAAATAGTAATCAGATTTATAAATGCTATTTTGAGCAGATTCGCTGTAAAAATCACAATTATTTAAAATTATTTCAGCTTTATTCAAATAAATTATAGCTGATTTGTTGTCTTTAGTTTGTAAAATACTTAATCCAAGATTGCTTAATAATAATCCATTTAATTCTGGATCATTTTTTAATATGTTTATCTTTTTTAAACCTTCCTTAAAATAATAAATAGCTTTTTTAAATTGTTTTTTTCCATTATAGGCAATACCAATGTTATTATAACTTGTTCCAATTAAACTAGTGTTGTTGTAACCAATTAATTTATTGCTTTTGGCAATTTTTAATGCTTGATTGTGATAGAAAATTGCTAAATTAAAGTTTTTTAAATTGTGTAATATATAACCTTTTTCATTTAGAATATTATATTCATGACTTAAATCTTTTTTGTTTTGTTTATCATAATATAATTTGGATTTGGTATTATAATAATCCGCACCAATATTATCGTCAATTTTAACTAGTAATATTGCTGTGTATAAATATAATCTTGATAATTCTAAATAATTTGTTGTTGATTTATAGTATTTTTCAGATTTTAAAAAATAATAAAAAGAACTGTCATAAACATTATTTTTTCTTAAAAAACCTGCTTTATATCTGTAAAATCTTGCTATATTTACTGTGTCATTACTTATTAAAGATTTTTCGATAAATAACTTGGAAAACTTTTTATAATCCTTAAAATTTTCTGTTTTTGATGAATATCTAGTAATTTTATTTAAATTATTCCTTAAAACACTATCATTCTTTGATAAATCTAATAAATTAAAAGCTTTTTGGTTGTATTTATCTCGTATTTTAAAGTCTACAGTATCGTTTTTAGCAATTTCAAGAAACTTTTTTATAGAATCGTTAGTTGCGCTTGTTTTAGTAGTATTGGTGTTGTTACAGCCAAGCAAGAGTAACGTTATTAATAAAATAGTAAACTTAATTATGTATTGCATTTGGGCTTTAATTTTAAGGTGTATTGTATTCAAAAATAGCATAATAAAAAATGAGTTTCAAGTTTTAATTTGAAACTCATTTAATTTAATCATCTTTTACTGTAATGATTATTTCATCGTCAAACTTGTACTCGCCTTTTTTATATATTTCTTTGTTGGCAAGTTCAATTTCGTAGCTGTAAATGCCTTTGGGTAATTCTAAAAGGCATTCTTTACCATCGTTTTGTATTACTAATTCTTTTTTTACTTCGTTGCCATCTGCATCTTTACCAGCAATTCTAAAAACAATTTTGTCTTTTAGTTTGTTTTTTACACAAACGCTTTGAATTACTTTGGCGTTTTCGACAGTTTTATTACCTTTTATAAAACTAAGACCAGTTACTATTATTTCTCCGGTTTTTAATAGTTTATCTAGGTTGGATTGGGCAATTGTTGTATTTACAAAGAATAGTATTAGTATTGTTTTGAAATACATATTAATTTGGTTGTTTTTTACAATCAGTTTTATTTAAGTATAAAATCACATTAAATTTACCTTATCTCTTACTTTTATTTTTTTTATAATAAAAATATAATGCTGAACCTAAAAAAGGAAGTAAGAATACGATGCCAATCCATTTAAGGTTGTTTTCTCTACTGTTCTTTATGTCTAACAAAGTTGTTACTAAAAGTAATAAATAAATGAAAATAAAAAGATATACTAACATATTATAATATTTAATGAATTAAGCAATAAGATGCTGCCCAAGCTAAAAGCATTGGAGTACAAGATGGATTTAAATCACATAAAAAATCACATGTCATATCTGTTTCGCAGGCAGTTTTTAAACGATTATAGATTTTAGCAATACATGCTGATTTATTTAAAGTTGGAGAATAAATAGTAATTAATTTGAAATTATACATTTGATCTTTTTCAAGATTAACATTAAAAGATGCATATAAATTTTTTTCTTCATCATAATGATTAAACAAACCTTTTTCTAATTCATTTTTTTCAAAAACTGCATAATAATTGATTCCTTCATCGTTTGAAAAAAAAGTAATGAAATTAATTTTACTTTTTATCATAATTTCCACTCTATAAATTGAATATTCTTTGGAATCATGCAATATCTTAGCATAATTTTTGAAATTTACATTATCGATTTCAAAATCAAAATTTTTAGATAATGTTTTGAAACTATTACTTTTAAAAAAATTATTAAAAGAAGAATCTGAATCTTGTTGTCCTAAAGACAAGTTTGAAAAAACAATTGTAGCAATTAAGCTAAATAATAAATTTTTCATAAATTTGTATATAATTTTAATTATTGCAGTCCTGCTTTGTGTCGTCGAAAACATTTAAAAGTTAGGGCTGCTTTTTTTTGGTTGGTTTGGTCGTGCTTTAATTTAATAACAAACCTTTAAAATAAATATTTGATTGTCCGTTTTTTGTCATAATCCTGTAATACCAGCAATTACTAATCTATCGAATAATTTTTCTTCAAAATATCTTCTATTTAGCTTGTAAAC
>JAYVKR010000273.1:0-12689 GCA_043768185.1 Flavobacterium sp. | reverse complement strand
GGCAATAAAATAAAAAGAACCTACTTGCTGCGTCAATAAATTGCTGTTTTTCCCTATCCAGCCCAACCCAGATTTAGCAGCCCAGGCTTTATCTAAAACCGGTGCCGAATCGACAAAAGCTCTTCCTGAAACTTCACCTATTTCGGTTTGAATAGTATGCAGAAGTTCCTTTAGTTTTTCCTTGATAACAAAATGATAATCTTGTCCGTAGGCATATTTAGATATTTTATAGCTTTCAGAATTTTGTTCTTCTGATGGATAATAATTTAATAATAAAGAAATCACACTTTTAGCATCATCTACAAGCAAAGTTGGATTTAATCTTTTGTCAAAATGATTTTCCATGTAAGACATTTGACCTTGATGATTATTATTTAACCAATTTTCTAATCGTGGTGCTTCTTCTTCAAGAAAAGTTGCTTTGGATATACCACAAGAAAGAAAACCGAGTCTTTTAGATTCGGCTTTTATTAATTTGGTGTATTTTTCTTTGGTATTTATCAATTTTAGATGGAAGATGGAAGATGGAAGTTAGAAGACAGAAGACAGAAGATTAAAATTTCTATTTCAATTGATTTTTAAATGCTATTGTCATATTTATCATGTCGAAACAATCTTTATATAATTTATCAAAAATTTCCTGAGTTATGTAATGTCTTCTTTTAGCTTTATATAAACAAGTAACGACTTCCGCAATTGATCTGACGGAATAACCAAGAAATCTATTAAACTCTGCTTTAGATTGTTCTATGCTTCCTTCAGAAATATTTAATGCAATAGAATCAGATGCTCTTAATATCTGTGATGACAAATTATATATTTCGTTTTTAGGAAAACTTTTAATTAAAGAATTAATTTCTTCTCCAAAATCCATAGACTTTTGCCATATGATTAATTTTTCAAATTTAAAACTCATTTTTTATATTTATAATCTTTAAGATTTTATCTTCAACTTCATTCTTCCAACTGTATTTCTTCCAACTTCATTCTTCCTACTTCATTTTTCATTCTTCCATCTTCCATCTTCATTCTTCCATCTTCCTCATTTAAAACAATCCACCTTGAATATTTAGTTTTACTTTGCCTAAATGCTTATACGCCTTTTCTGTAACTTCTCTTCCTCTTGGTGTTCGCATAATAAAACCTTCTTGAATTAAGAATGGTTCATAGACTTCTTCAATAGTTTCTGCGCTTTCAGAAACTGCTGTTGCCAAAGTTGACAATCCAACTGGTCCACCTTTAAATTTATCAATAATTGTATTTAAGATTTTATTATCCATTTCGTCTAAACCGTGAGCATCAACATTTAATGCTTTAAGAGAAAAGCGTGCAATTTCTATATCTATTGTTCCGTTTCCTTTTATTTGAGCAAAATCTCTAACTCTTCGCAAAAGTGCATTGGCAATTCTAGGTGTTCCTCTACTTCTACCAGCTATTTCTATTGCTGCTTCCATAGAAATTGGCATTTTTAAAATAGAAGCACTACGTTGTACAATTGTTGTTAAAAGTTCGGTATTGTAATATTGTAATCTTGATTGAATTCCGAATCTTGCTCGCATTGGCGCAGTTAACAAACCTGAACGTGTTGTTGCACCGACTAAAGTAAATGGATTTAAATTAATTTGAACCGTTCTAGCATTAGGTCCAGATTCTATCATAATATCTATTTTAAAGTCTTCCATTGCAGAATATAAATATTCTTCTACAATTGGACTTAAACGATGAATTTCATCAATAAATAATACATCACGTTCGTCTAATCCTGTTAGTAAACCAGCTAAATCTCCTGGTTTATCTAAAACTGGTCCGGAAGTAATTTTAATTCCAACGCCAAGTTCGCTTGCTAAAATATTTGCCAAAGTGGTTTTTCCTAATCCTGGTGGACCATGAAAAAGTGTATGATCTAACGCTTCACTTCTTTGATTGGCTGCTTCTACAAATACTTTAAGATTTTCTAATATTTGTTCTTGTCCAGTAAAATCGTCAAATGATAAAGGTCTTAACTTTTTTTCTACGTCAAGTTCTTCTGGATTGTATCCGTTATTAGTTGGATCTAAATTTTCGTTCATACTACAAATATAAAGTAAAGTTTGAATTGAAGTCGTTTAAACTTTTTTCAATTGGCTAAAAAAATTATCTTTTTATCCCAAATTTCATTTTGTTTTAATTCCGTAGCACAACTATGCAATAAAAATAAAATAAAATCTGAAACAAAAATTATAATTTTTCGCTTCAATCAAAAAAGTTTAAACGACTTCCCTAAATAAAAATGCCTTTTGAAAATTCAAAAGGCATTTTAAAATATATTTTATTATTAATGATGTAGAATTTCTTCTCCTGGTTTCATTGGAATATTTTGAGGTACAAAATCTTCATCGTGACCTGGTTTACTATAATCATAAGGCCATCTGTGTACTTCTGGAATTTCTCCTGGCCAGTTTCCGTGAATGTGCTCAATTGGTGCAGTCCATTCTAAAGTTGTAGATCTCCAAGGATTTTGAACTGTTTTAGTTCCGTAAAAAATACTGTAGAAGAAATTCCAAAGAAAAACTAATTGAAAAGCTCCACCAACTAATGCAAATACTGTAATGATTTTATTTACATCTGCCAAATCATCAAATAATGGAAAATTAGTATTTGTATAATAACGTCTTGGTAATCCTGCCATTCCAATAAAATGCATTGGGAAGAAAACGCCATAAGCACAAATTGCAGTTACCCAAAAGTGAATATATCCTAAATTTTTATTCAACATTCTTTTAAACATTTTTGGATACCAGTGATAAATACCAGCAAACATTCCGTAAAGTGCAGAAATACCCATTACTAAGTGAAAATGTGCCACTACAAAATAAGTATCGTGCACATTTATATCTAGTGTACTATCGCCTAGAATAATACCTGTTAATCCACCAGTTATAAATGTAGAAACTAATCCTATAGAGAATAACATTGCAGGATTTAATTGCAAGTTACCTTTCCATAATGTTGTGATATAATTAAAAGCTTTAACCGCAGATGGAATTGCTATTAATAGTGTTGTAAATGTAAATACCGAACCTAAAAATGGATTCATTCCTGAAATAAACATATGGTGTCCCCAAACAATTGTAGATAAAAATGCAATTGCAAGAATAGACATAATCATTGCTCTGTATCCAAAAATTGGTTTTCTTGAGTTAGTTGCAATAACTTCTGAAGTAATTCCTAATGCTGGTAATAATACAATATATACTTCTGGATGTCCTAAAAACCAAAATAAGTGTTCAAACAAAACTGGAGAACCACCTTGATAATTTAATACTTCTCCTGCAATGTAAATATCTGAAAGGAAAAATGACGTTCCAAAACTTCTATCCATTATTAACAATAATGCTGCCGATAATAATACTGGAAACGAAACGATACCAATAATTGCTGTTACAAAAAATGCCCAAATTGTAAGTGGCATTCTTGTCATAGACATTCCTTTAGTTCTAAGATTAATTACCGTTACAACATAATTTAATGAACCCATTAAAGAAGATGCGATAAAAATTGCCATTGAAACCAACCATAATGTCATACCAAGTCCAGATCCAGAAATTGCTTGTGGCAATGCGCTTAAAGGTGGATAAATTGTCCAACCTGCAGATGCTGGTCCAGATTCTATAAATAAAGAAGAAATCATTATACAACTGGAAATAAAGAATAACCAGTAAGAAAGCATATTCATAAAACCAGATGCCATATCTCGAGCGCCAAGTTGAAGTGGTATTAATAAATTACTAAATGTTCCGCTTAATGCGGCTGTTAGTACAAAGAACACCATTATTGTTCCGTGAATTGTAATTAATGAAAGGTAAGTTTCATTAGTCATAACTCCACCTGGAGCCATTCTTTCACCTAAGAAAAAACTAAAAACTTTAAAAGACTGTTCTGGCCAAGCTAATTGCATTCTAAAAAGCATTGACATTCCCACACCAATAATTCCCATAATGATACCAGAAATAAGGTATTGCTTGGCAATCATTTTGTGATCTATACTAAATATGTATTTAGTAATAAAAGTGTCTTTATGGTGGTGTTCGCCATGATGATCGTCGTGAGCATGACTTTCGTGGGTATCATGTGCAGAATGATCATTGATATTAATCGCGGCATTATATTGATCTTGACTCATAACAAAAATATTATAATATATCTACAAAATTATTTCATTACAAC
The DNA here is from genome assembly GCA_043768185.1 of Flavobacterium sp. GTDB lineage: Bacteria > Bacteroidota > Bacteroidia > Flavobacteriales > Flavobacteriaceae > Flavobacterium. The sequence goes on along the minus strand of JAYVKR010000273.1, from coordinate 8,483 downwards.
GGTTTGTGCAACTATTGTTTCCTTTTTAACTGATGTTGAATCTTTTTTAGTCGAATCTTCTTTAGAATCAGCTTCTGCTGCTGCATCTGCTTTAACAGATTGAACAACTGTTACTTTTTCCTTTAACCACTTTTTATAATCTTCTGGAGAATCTACTACAATTTTCATTTGCATATTATAGTGTGAAGCGCCACAAATTTTATTACACAACAATAAAAAATCAAAAGTGTAAGGATCTAAAGCAGTTTTACCTTCTGCGATTAATTGCGTACTTTTTTTGGAACGAATAGAATTAATATTAGCTACTTTTTCAATCATGTCTTCTGTATTTCTCATTTCAGAAGTTGTCATTGTAGGTGTAAATGAAAACTGGGTTACCATTCCTGGAACACAATTCATTTGTGCCCTAAAGTGTGGCATATAAGCGGAATGCAAAACATCTTGAGAACGCATTTTAAACAAGATTTTTTGACCTTTTGGAATGTGTAATTCGTCGGTAACAATGTCGTCTTGTGCATTTTTATCACTTAAATCTACACCCAAAGAATTTACTCCTTCAATGTATCTAACATTTGCTTTTCCAAGAACTGCATCATCACCAGAATATCTTGCTGCCCACTTAAATTGTTGAGCATAAAGTTCTATTACAATTGGTTTTTCTTCTTCTTCGTTTATGAACATTATATCATTCCAAGCAAATAATCCGTAGAAAATTAAAACTGCAAGAACAATTGCTGGAATTGAACTCCAAATAAATTCTAATTTATTATTATCTGCAAAATAAGTTGCTTTGTTGCCAACTTTTCCTCTGTATTTAAAGGCAAAATAATGAAGTAATGCTTGAGTAACTGTTTGAACCACAAATATCATCATCATAGAAATCCACATCAATTGATCTAAATCTTTTCCATGTTCTGATGCGGCATTATCCATTAAAGGAAAATGACCAAATTTAACAATACAATAAATTGTAGTTACGTAGATAAAAACTAAGAAACCAAACATCATATAACCATTTATGTTATTGTCTTTATCGTTTGCAACTTGTGTATTGTCTTTACTTTTACCAACTTGAGTTAGGTCAAATATCTTAGTTAACTGCCATAACGCAATTGATAATAAAACTAAAACAAAAAATATTAATAAACTATTCATTTTTGGATAACATTAAATATTAATAGTGAAAATGTTTACTTTCTTCTATGAAAGGATTTCTTTTAGGAGTAAGTGGCACTTTAGACAATGCCGTAAATACTACGAAAATAAATAATCCTAAAAAGAAAAGTACTGATGCGATTTCTGAAACTCCAATAAACCATCTATCTCCAACTGTTGCTGGCATAATCATGTTAAAGAAATCAATATAATGTCCGCATAAAATTACAACTCCAGCTCCAACAATAATTGGTGCAATTCTTTTAAAATCGGTTTTTATTAAAACTAATATTGGAAAAATAAAGTTCATAACTACAGCTCCAAAAAATGGCAAGTTGTAATATTCTATTCTAAATTTAAAATAGGTTACTTCTTCTGGAATGTTAGCATACCAAATAAGCATAAATTGTGAGAACCATAAGTATGTCCAGAAAACACTAATACCAAACATAAATTTTGATAAATCGTGAATGTGACTTGAATTTACGTTTTCTAAATATCCTTTAGATTTTAAATATAAAGTTACCATTGAAATTGTTGTAATACCGCTTACAAAGAAACTTGCAAATACGTACCAACCAAATAATGTACTGAACCAATGTGGATCAAAAGACATTATCCAATCCCAAGACATAATAGATTCTGTTACAATAAAGAATACTAAGAAAGCCGCAGACAATTTAAAGTTTTTCTTGTAAAAAGAATTATCATTAGATTCATCTTGTGCTAAACAATTTTTTCTTGATAAATGTTGATATAAATTCCAACCTGTAAGAAAAACTGCTGCTCTTATCAACCAAAAAGTAACATTTAAATACCCAGATTTTCCTGCAATTAATTTATCATAATTAGCATTACCAATTTCAGTTACTCCTTCTTTCATCCAAACAAACAAATGATTTAGATGAAAACCAGAAAGAACTAATAATACGAAAAATATAATTGAACCAGGAAGTAAGTAAGAGGTAATTCCTTGCATAACTCTAAACAATACTGGAGACCAACCTGCTTGTGCTACTTGTTGAATAGCGTAGAATGCTAATGCTCCAAGAGAAACTAACATAAAAAATATACAAGCAACATATAATGCAGCCCAAGGTTTGTTTTGTAATTGATGAAAAACGTGTTCAACATGTTCTTTGTGTTCTTCTTCATGAGAAACTTGGGAATGCGCTGCTTCTTTACTTTCGTGATTTGTTGAAACTACTTCATGTTTTTCTTCTTTTACTGCTGCAACTTCTGTTTTTTCTGAGATAGAATCTTTTATTGTTGTAACATTTGTTTTTGAAGAAATTGTGTCTGTATTGGCAATAACTTCTTCTTTCTTTTCTAATTTATCTGTAGCTTTTGCTTCATGATTTTCATTAGAATGAGCAGAAGCATTATCAGAATGACCTTCAGATTTCACTTCATTATGAGCATTCGCTTCTCCATGTTCGCCACCATGTTCAGCTTCTTCTTTAGCAAGAATTTTTTCAACATCTTGAATATTTTTGGGTGCAGTTAAAAAACCATATCCTATTCCAAGAATACCTAAAAGCATCAGGACGAAAGAAATATTTTTTAATTTACTTGAAAATGTATACATATCTATTACAATCAGTTTGTTGTACAATTATTATAATTCGCCTTTAAGTTTCATTACATATGCAGATACCATCCAACGTTCTTGTGGGTCTAATTGATTTGCATAAGAACCCATTGAGTTTAATCCAAAATTAAGTACGTGGTTTACGCTACCTTCTGTTATTACTCTGTCGGCATAACTTGGAACACCAAGAATTTTTTCTTGTGTTACTAATTTTCCTTTACCGTTACCGGCATTTCCGTGACAAATAGCACAATAAATTTCAAATAATTCTTGGCCTTTTTTCATATCTACCATTGTAGAATCTAATGGCGATTTAGAATTAAGTTTAGCAGCATCATAACCCGATGTAGAATTGGCAAATTCATAAGGAACATAACCTCTTTTTACTGATCCTTTAGCAGGCAATTGACCTTCTTTACCTTTAGAACCGTTTTCTGAATTGAATGCACCAGATTCAGAATAAGTTTCATAAGCAACAGATTCATACATGTTTGGCATATATTGATAATTAGGTTTATTGCTATCTTTACAAGAAGTAAATGATACCATAATTCCTAAAACAACTATTATTTTTAAAATACTTTTCATAATTTATTCCTTATCAATTACTTTAACTTCTACAGCTCCAGTATTTTTGTAGAAAGTAGTTAGTTCATCTTCATTATTGTTAACGGCAACTTCCATTAAAAAATGATCATCTGTAGTTCTAACATCTGGATTTTCTGCACTTTTAAATGGCCACAATTTACTTCTCATATAAAAAGTAAGTACCATTAAATGCGCAGCAAAAAATACAGTCATTTCAAACATTACAGGAACGAAAGCTGGCATATTTTGAATATAACTCATACTAGGTTTTCCTCCAATATCTTGAGGCCAATCGGTAATCATTATAAAATTCATCATTAATGTTGCAACAGTTAATCCTATACAACCATAAATAAAAGCACAAATTGCTAATCTTGTTGGAGCTAAACCCATTGCTTTATCCAATCCGTGAACAGGAAAAGGCGTGTATATTTCTTCAATGTGATGATGTGCTTTTCTAGATTGCTTTACTGCATCCATTAGAATATCATCATCATTGTATATAGCGTGTATTACTTTAGTACTCATAACAATATTAATGTTTATCTGAATGATTATGTTCTTCTGATTCTCTGCGTTTTTTATAATATTCTCCAGATGATTTCAAGATAGTTTTAACCTCTGCTTGAGCAATTACTGGAAATGTTCTTGCATATAATAAAAACAATACAAAGAAGAATCCAATTGTTCCTATGAAGATTCCAATATCTACAAATGTTGGAGAGAACATTGTCCAAGAAGATGGAAGATAATCTCTGTGTAATGAAGTTACGATAATTACGAAACGTTCAAACCACATTCCAATATTTACAACAATTGATATTATAAAGGAGAACATAATACTTGTTCTTAATTTTTTAGACCACATAAATTGTGGAGAAAATACATTACATGTCATCATTGACCAATATGCCCACCAATATGGACCAGTTGCTCTATTTAAAAATGCATATTGTTCATATTCTACTCCAGAATACCAAGCCACAAATAGCTCAGTGATATAGGCAACACCAACTATTGAACCTGTAATCATAATTACAATATTCATTAATTCGATATGTTGCACTGTGATATAAGCTTCAAGATTAGATACCTTTCTCATAATGATAAGCAACGTGTTTACCATTGCAAATCCAGAGAATACTGCACCAGCCACAAAATAGGGTGGAAAAATAGTTGTATGCCAACCAGGAACTATTGAAGTAGCAAAGTCAAAAGATACAATAGTATGTACAGAAAGTACAAGTGGCGTAGCTAAACCTGCTAGTACAAGTGAAACTTCTTCAAAACGTTGCCAATCTTTAGCTCTTCCACTCCAACCAAAACTTAAAATAGAATATATTCTTTTGTTAAAAGGTGTAACAGCTCTATCTCTAAGCATTGCAAAATCTGGTAATAAACCTGTCCACCAAAATACAAGTGAAACAGAAAGATAGGTTGAGATTGCAAATACGTCCCAAAGTAATGGTGAATTAAAATTTACCCAAAGTGAACCAAACTGATTAGGAATTGGAACTACCCAATACGCTAACCAAGGTCTTCCCATGTGAATAATTGGAAATAAACCTGCTTGAATTACAGAGAAAATTGTCATTGCTTCTGCAGATCGGTTAATTGCCATTCTCCAACGTTGACGGAAAAGTAATAATACAGCAGAAATTAAAGTTCCTGCGTGACCAATACCAACCCACCAAACGAAGTTAGTAATATCCCAAGCCCAACCAACGGTTTTATTTAAACCCCAAGCTCCAATTCCTGTAGATATTGTATAAATAATGCAACTTACTCCCCAAAGGAAAGCAGCTAATGCGATAGTGAAAACGGTCCACCATTGTTTATTTGCTCTTCCTTCAACAGGCGCAGCAACATCAACTGTTACATCATGATAACTTTTATCACCTATAACTAAGGGTTTTCTAATGGGTGCTTCGTAATGGGATGACATATTATAATTTTAGATTTATGATTATAGATTTTAGATTTCCGATTTAAAAATCTCAACTAAATTCTAAGTTCTCTATTTATTAATTTTTATTTAATTTGTAAATAAGAAAAATACATTACACAAATTTTATGTATTTCTTACTTTTACGTGGTAAATCACATTTGGTTTTGTTCCAACGCTTTCTAATAAATGATACATTCTTTCGTCTTCTGTTAGTGTTTTAACTTTAGATTCTTTATCATTTATATCTCCAAAAACCATTGCTCCTGTAGAACATGCATTAGAGCAAGCGGTTTGAAATTCGCCATCTTTTATTACTCTTCCATCACGTTTAGCATCAAGAATAGTTTTTTGTGTCATTTGAATACACATAGAACATTTTTCCATTACACCACGAGAACGAACATTTACATCTGGATTAATTACCATACGACCTAAGTCGTCATTCATATGGAAATCAAATTCGCTGTTTTTATTGTATAAGAACCAGTTGAAACGACGCACTTTATAAGGACAGTTGTTTGCACAATAACGAGTTCCAACACATCTATTGTATGCCATGTGATTTTGACCTTGACGTGAATGTGATGTTGCAGCAACAGGACAAACCGTTTCGCAAGGTGCGTGATTACAATGTTGACACATTACTGGTTGAAATACTACTTGTGGATTGTTGGCTGGACTTTCCATTTCTCCAAAACCTCCAAGTGAACCTTTATCTCCAAATAAACCGTCAAACTCTTCTTTCTTTTTATTATCTCCTTCAAAAGTATCTTCAGATGAATAATATCTATCAATACGCAACCAATGCATATCTCTACTTCTTCTAATTTCAGATTTTCCTACAACTGGTACATTATTTTCTGCGTGACAAGCAATAACGCAAGCACCACAACCAGTACAAGCATTCAAATCTATTGATAGATTAAAATGATGACCAACTGATCTATCAAATGATTCCCATAAATCTACTTTTGTAGCTTCTACTTCTTTATGATCTAACGATACCATTGGAACTTCATTCCATTCTTTAGCATCTTTAGTATTAAAAATTTCTAAAGTTGTTTCTTTAACAATATCTCCTCTTCCCATAAGGGTTTTTTGAGATTGCACACAAGCAAATTCGTGATCGCCAGATGCTTTAGAAATTTTAACCGACTGAACATTATCAAAATTTGTATATAATGAGTAAGCATTTAAACCTACTTGCATTTCTTCTTTTAAAGCTGCTTTTTTACCGTAACCAAGTGCTAAACCAATAGTTCCAACTGCTTGTCCTGGTTGAACAATTACTGGTACTTTTTCAAGTTTAACTCCATTTACAACTAAATCTACATAACTTCCGTTTAAACCACCGTTAGCAACTATTTCATTAGATAACTCTAATTTTTTTGCATCTGTAATTGAAACTGTAGCATAATTATCCCAAGAAACTCTAGTTATTGGATCTGGAAATTCTTGTAACCATGGATTGTTAGCTTGTTGACCATCACCTAAACCAGTTTTTGTATATAAAACCAATTCAAAATCGGCTAAAGCTTTAGAACTTGCTAATGCACTTGCAGCACCAGAATAATCTGCCGTTCCGCCAGAAATTGTTTTGTCACCACTAGCAATTACACCATCATGCAACACTTTGCTCCAAGAACTTCCTCCTAAATAAGATGCAGCATTAGATTTAATATAATCATAATAGGTTCCAGAAGTTCCGTTTAAAAACATTAAAACTTCTTGAAATTGTTTAGTTTCAAATAAAGGACGAATTGTAGGTTGGGTTAAAGAATAAGTTCCTTTAGTCAACATAATATCGTTCCAAGATTCCAAATAATGAGGTACAGCTGCAGCGATTGAAGTTTTTTCTGCTGTTTCGTCTTCTTTTAAAGAAAACGCAACAGAAAGTGAAACTTGTTTTAATCCACTTAAAAAAGCTTTATTATTTGCTAAAGTGTAAACAGGATTTACACCACTCATAATTAATGTATGAACGCTTTTGGCATTCATGTCTTTAATTAATTGATTTAAATCTTCATTTGAACCTTTTCTTATCAATCTTGCTCCAACTCCAACAAATGCTTCACTTGATAGTACTTGATTTATTGCTAAAACTATTAATTGTGCATTTTTATCTTGAATACCACAAACTAAAACGCCATTACTTCCAGCAGATTTTAATTGTTGTGCGGCTTTTACAACCTCTGCTTCATTAGGAATTTTTCCTGTTGGAATACTAGAATTTGTAATAACATTATATATTTTAACTAATGCTTGTTTTTGATTGGCAACAGTCATTGGAATTCTTTTATCAGCTGCAGCTCCAGATAAGGTCATGTTTGCCTCTAACTGAAAAAACTTGGTCATTTTTCCAGATTTTGGAACTCTAACTTGTGCAAAACCAGCGTCATAACCTCCACCTTGCCAATCTCCTAAAAAATCTGCATTTAGTGAAACTATTACACTTGTTGCTTTAGAAAAATCGTAATCTACTAAAGCTCTTTCACCATAAACAGTTTCGTATGCATCTAACGCAGCAGATTCTGAAACCGCATCATAAACAACGTGTTTTGCAGTAGGATTTTTAGAAATAAAATCGGTAATTAATTTTTCTGTAGATGGACTTGCAAGCGTATTAGTTAGTAAAACTATTTGCTTACCATTTGCACTTTTTAAATTCGATTTAATTTTAGAAGTAACCTCATTCCAAGAAGCTTTTTTAGCATCAATTTTTGGATATTGAAGTCGCATACTATCATATAATGATAAAATTGATGCGTGAACTCTTGCATTTGCTGCAAATTTTGCACCTTCAGATTTATTATTATCAATTTTTATTGGACGACCTTCTCTTGTTTTTACTAAAAGATTTGCAAAATCAAATCCGTCAAACATAGTTGTTGCATAATAATCTGCAACACCAGGAATTATGGTTTCTGGTTGAACTACATATGGAATTGATTTATTAACTGGACCTTCACAAGCGGCTAATGTTGCAGCAGCAGTTGTAAATCCAACATATTTAAGGAAATCTCGTCGAGTAGTTGATGATGATGATAATGAGCTGTTGGAAAGAAATTCATCTGTTGGAATTGCTTCTACAAATTCATTATTTCTTAGCGTCTCAACAATAGAACTATTTTCGTTTAGTTCTTCAACACTTTTCCAGTATTTTTTGTTAGATGACATCGTATATAAATATTAGCTTCTTAA
>JAYVKR010000272.1:0-4238 GCA_043768185.1 Flavobacterium sp. | reverse complement strand
TGTAAAACCACTTTTAATTTCGTTACGTTCAAGATTCAAGAAATTTACATCTTGCGTAATTACCAACCACAATTTATATAGCAATTGATTTGGAAAAGCGCGACGCAAATTATTAAAATAATCAACATCAATACTCGATGCATTTAGGCAAGGTTCGGTAGAAAGCGATTCGTAATTTAAAATTAAATTCTTAATGGTTTCAATTCCAATATTTTTTCTAGAACTAACTAGTGCAATTTTGGTTTTCAGTTCTTTTTCTAGCAACGGAATATCAAGATCAATTCCTTTTACACGCATTCTGTCACTCATATTTATGACTAAAATGGTTGGAATTTCTAGATCTTTTATTTGTGTAAAAAGCAGTAAATTTCGTTTTAAATTTTCAACTTCTGTAACCACAACAGCTACATCTGGAAAATTTTCATCTTTTTTATTCAATAACAATTCAATAACTAAATTTTCATCAATTGAACTTGCGTTTAAGCTGTAAGTTCCAGGTAAATCAAGTATTGTAGCACGTTTATTTTTGGTCAATTGGCAAATTCCCATCTTTTTTTCAACGGTAATTCCAGGATAATTTCCCACTTGTTGTCGCAAACCTGTAAGCTGATTAAAAACCGAAGTTTTACCAGTATTTGGGTTTCCAATTAACGATACTTTTATATTTTTTAGAGACATTAACGAGTTTATTTTTCCAGTGTAATTTCAATTTCTTTGGCAGTTTCTAGTCGAATAGCAACATGCGAATCATTAAAAATAAAATACAACGGATCGCCAAACGGCGCCACTTGAACCAACTCAACCACATTTCCTGGCAAGCAACCCATTTCTAGTAATTTTAACGGAATTTCGTCAATATTTACTTCGGTAATGATTCCTTTTTGACCTTTTTTTAACTGCGCAAGAGAAAGTTTCAAGTGTTTATTTAGATTGAATTAAAATACAAAAGTACAAATTTGTAATTTAAAACTAGATGTTTTATTTAAACATTATGAAGTTTTTAAACACAAATTTCACTAAGATCTTATTGCAATTTAGAATTAGTGTTATTCATATTCAATTAAAAAATTAGTGAAAATTAGTGAAATTCGTGTAAAATTTTATTAGAAGCGAATGGCTTGTTTTTTATTTATCAACCTTATTCCTGCTTTCTGTTACAATGCAAGTTAAAAAACTTGCATTTTCTCGTCAATCAGGGCTAAATAATTTTTCATTTTTCCTTTAATTATCGTTTTTACACAACCACAAAATATCTTCAAGCAATTGTTTCACATTTTTAACACCTTTTTCAGTAGGTTCATCAAGATTTGTACCGTCATAAAAACCTCTAACTCTACGTTTAGAATCTACCAAAACAAAATTTTCTGTATGAACCATATCATACATTTCCTCAGGTTTTCCAGTTTTTACCGCCAAATATGATTTTCTTGCAATGTAATAAATGTCTTTTTTGTCGCCAGTCACTAAGTTCCATTTGGCATCAATTACACCTTTTGCTTTAGCATAATTTTTTAAAACTTCAACGTTATCAATATCTGGAGTAACTGAGTGTGAAAGTAATAAAACTTTATCATTATTTTTTAATTTTTCTTGCAACCAACCCATATTATTTGTCATTTTTGGGCAAATAGTTTTACAAGAAGTAAAGAAAAAATCGGCAACATAAATTTTGCCTTCATAGTCTTTTTGAGTAATCGTTTTTCCGTTTTGATTGGTAAATTTAAAATCGGCAATAGTATGATTAATGGCAACATATTGTATTGTAGAATCAACTAATTCTACATTTACATCACTAGGATTGTAAATTTTTAATACTTTTTTAGGTTTTAACACTAAGTAAAATGCGGTAATGGTAACAACAGAAAAAATCACAAAAAAACCTATAAAAATTCTATACTTTTTTATAACAGAAATCATCTTAATTTTATTTTTTGCAAAGTTACAAAACAAGTTTTGTACTATTATAATTATCAAATAGTAAAACATTTCTATTAAGTCATTTTTAACATTAGTTAACATAAAAATTAAATAGATTTGTGGCTACTAACAAAAAACTAAAAAATGAAACTTCAATCAACTTTAAAGATTGGTTTATTTGCGGCAACTTTATTTTCGTTTTCTCAAATAAACGCACAACAAAAAAATCCTGGAATTAACTTAGATTTAATGGATAAATCGGTAAAACCAAGTGATGATTTCTTTAATTTCGTAAACGGAACTTGGTTAAAAAACACTCCAATTCCTGCCGATAAAACACGTTGGGGTTCGTTTGACGAATTACGTCAAAATACTGATAAAGATGCACTTGCAATTTTAAAAGAAGCCAGTAATAATCCAATTTACAAATCTAATACTGATCAAGGAAAAGCAATAAATATGTACAAAGCTGCAATGGATACAATTGCAAGAAATAAACAAGGAATTGCTCCTTTAAAACCATATTTAGCCAAAATCAACGCTGTAAAAAACATTCAAGATTTACAAAAATTGCTAATGGAAACAGAAGCAACTGGAGGAAATGCTGGTTTTTTTGGAGTAGGAATTGGTGCCGATGAAAAAAATAGTAACAAAAATTCTGTAAGCATTGGACCAGGAAGTTTGGGCTTACCAGATAGAGATTATTATGTATCAGACGATAAAGATTCTAAAGAAAAACGCGATAAATATGTTTTACACGTAGCAAGAATGTTACAATTTCTTGGCGATAAACCAGCCGTTGCAAAGAGTAATGCCGAGAAAATATTGGCGTTAGAAATTGCAATGTCAACACCAAGATTAGATAGAGTAGAAAGAAGAGATAGTAAAAAACAATACAATCCAACTGCAATTTCCGATTTACAAAAAATGCTTCCTATTATTAATTGGAATAATTACATAAAAGGAGTAGGAATTTCTAAAATAGATACGATAGTAGTATCACAACCAAGATACATGACGGCTTTACAAGGAATTTTTAAAGAAAACAAAGTATCAGACTGGAAAGCATATATGCGTTGGATGTTGCTTAGAAGTGCATCTGGACAATTATCTACTGTTATTGAATCGGCAAATTTTGAATTTTATGGTAAAACATTAACTGGCGCATTAAAACAAAGACCACGACACGAAAAAGCACTTCAAGTTGTAAATGGAACTGTTGGTGAAGCTTTAGGAAAATTATATGTAGCCAAAATGTTTCCTGCAGAAGCTAAAACTAAAGCAGAGAAAATGATTAAAAACGTTATGCGAGCTTACGAAAATAGAATAAATAATTTAACTTGGATGTCTCCAGAAACCAAATTAAAAGCTATTGAAAAATTAAATAAACTGACTATTAAAATTGGTTATCCAGATAAATGGGAAGATTATTCGGCATTGTCAATAAAAAGTCCAAGTGAAGGTGGAAGTTATTTTGAAAATTTAAGAAATGTTTCTGCTTGGAGTTGGAAAAAAGATTTAGAAAAATTTGACAAACCTGTAGATAAAACTACTTGGGGAATGTCTCCACAAACTGTAAACGCATATTACAATCCATCTTATAATGAAATTGTATTTCCTGCAGCAATTTTGCAACCTCCATTTTACGATTATAAAGCTGATGAAGCTGTAAATTATGGTGGAATTGGCGCTGTAATTGGTCACGAAATCTCGCACGGATTTGACGATCAAGGTGCAAGTTATAACGCAGAAGGAAATCTTATTGATTGGTGGACAGCAGACGATTTAACTAAATTTACTGCACTTGGAACAGCATTGGCAGATCAATATTCAGCATTAGAACCTTTGCCCGGAACTAAAGTTGACGGAAAATTTACACTTGGAGAAAACATTGGAGATTTAGGCGGAATTAACGCTGCTTATGATGGTTTGCAATTGTATTTAAAAGAAAACGGAAATCCTGGATTAATTGATGGTTATACACCAGAACAACGTTTGTTTATTTCTTGGGCAACTATTTGGAGAGGAAAAATTAGAGACGAAGCTTTAAAAAATCAAGTGAAAACTGATCCACATTCGCCAGCAATGTATCGTGCTTATGTACCACTTTTAAATCTTGATACATTTGTTCAAGCTTTCTCGATTAAAGAAGGCGACGGAATGTATGTTGCTCCAGACAAGCGCGTTAGAATTTGGTAGAATTTAATATATTAAATTTAATATTTTTTTAAACCATTAAGATATATAAGTAAATTAAGTTGTGTAACTCTTAATGAAACTTAATGCCTTAATGGTTTATTTATTTTTAAGAGAAAAATCAT